>NZ_JBSFFI010000007.1:0-255322 GCF_053596035.1 Streptomyces sp. NPDC001781
GGCCGCGTTGTCCCGGACGAGCTCGGCCGCCTGCCGCTGGTCGCCCGCGTACCACAGATGCTCGGCGACCTCCGCGAGGCGGCGGTGGTGCAGTACGTGGCGCTCCACGGCCACCTCGAACTCACCCGCCGCGCGCAGGCGTTCGGTGCCGAAGTCGCGGGCGACGCGGGTCATGCGGTAGCGGGGCGGGCGCAGGCCACCCGGCTCGTCCAGGGTGTCCAGCACGCCGGTGGCGGCCAGCCGGGCGAGGCAGGTGGAGACCTGGTGCGGGGTGACGCCCGCGCCCGCGCACAGGTATGCCGCCGTCGGCTCGGTGAACGCCCCCTGGAACACGCTGCTGCGACTCCACACCGCGCGCTCCGGCCGCTCGCAGAGCAGGTACGCCGCGCCGACGGCCGATCGCAGCGAGCGGTGCCGTCGCAGCGCCGGACCGGGGGCGGACAGCCAGCACTGGCTCTGCTCCAGCCGGTCGGCCAGCGCCTGGGCGGAGGGTTCCGCGTCCAGTTGGCCGGCGGCCAGCTCCACGGCGAGGGGCACGCCCTCCAGCAACCGGCAGATCCGGGCCACGGCCGCCGGCTCCGCGCGGAGACCGGGAGCGGCGTCGCGGGCGCGCGTACGAAAGAGTTCCGCCGCCGCGTCCGGGGCCAGCGGTGTCAGCCGCAGCACCCGTTCCTCACCCAGCCCGAGCACCTGGCGACAGGTCACCAGCACTCGCACTCCGGGCGCGTCCATCAGCAGCCGCTGCACCAGCCCCGCGCACTCGGTACGCACCGCGTCGGCATCGTCGAGCAACAGCAGCACGGGCCGCCGCCCGGCCGTGTCCCGCAGCGCCGCGACCAGGTCGGCGAGAGCGGGCCGGGCCTTCGCACGGGCGCCACGCCAGACCGGTACGGTCCCCGCGCCGACCGTCCGCCACCCGACCGGGTCCGCGCCCCGCGGCCCCACCACCGCCTCCGCCATCCGCGCGGCGAGCGCCCCCGCGGCGACAGGTCCGCCCCCGCCGGGGCACCGGACGTAGACCACCCGAGCCCAGGGGGGTCCGTCACCCCTGCCGTCCGCCAGCGCGACGGCGGCCAGCGCACTCTTCCCCACCCCAGCCGCCCCCGTCACCGTGACCAGCCGATGCCGGGCCAGCTCTTCCCGGAGGGCGTCCGTCTCCTCGCCCCGTCCGATCAGCCCGTCCGGTCCGCAACGCCCCGCTGCGGACGCCCACTCGGTGTTTTCCGCGTATGCCCACACTGTTCTGCGCTCCGTAGCTCGCGGCGGTGCGGCGCGCCCGTGGCCGCACGCTCAGAGGGCAGCCGAATCGTTCCTGCACCGCGCCGCCCCAACGCACGGTCCAACGGCCGCCCGCGAGCCCGGGTGCGGAGGCCGGCCAGGGATCACACTCCGCACTGAACCCTCGTACACGGGTGCACATGCTGGTGGGCGGCCCGGAGTCCGGACCGCCCATCGGTATGGCCTGCCGGACCGAGAAGCGCTTCAGTACTCGTCGTCCTCGTCCGGCCCCTTCCGCCTGCCGCCGCCACGGCCCGTCTCGTCGTCCTGGTCGATCGTCCTGACCGGGCGGCTACGGCCGGGCTCGGGCAGTTCGCCCAGGTCGCTGCGTAGGTAGAGGACGTCGCCGATGAAGAGGTCGTAGAGGAAGATGCCGACCAGGCCGCCGATCAGCGGGCCCACGATGGGAATCCACCAGTAGCCGCTGAACTGGCCGGGCTCGCTGCCCGGGAAGGCGAGGCTGCCCCAGCCCGCCAGCCAGGTGAACAGCCGGGGGCCGAAGTCGCGGGCGGGGTTGATGGCGTAGCCGGCGTTGGCGCCGTAGGACATGCCGATCGCGGCGACCGCGAAGCCCACGATCAGCGGGGCCAGATTCGCCTTCACCGCCTGGTTGCGCAGGTCCAGGATGGCGACCACGAACATCACCAGGAAGCCCGCGCCGACGATCTGGTCGATCAGCGGACCCCAGATGCCGCCGTGGAAGTAGGGCGCCGGGAAGGTGGCGAAGATGGAGAACGAGGCCAGGGAGTGGCCGTTGGTCTTCTGTCCCGGCACCGCCGCGTCGAAGGCGGCGATCGCGCTGTGGTAGACGAGGTACACCAGCGCCGCCCCGACGAACGCCCCCGCGACCTGGGCGAACCAGTACGGCAGCACCTTCAGCCACGGGAAGCCCCGGCGGACGGCCATGGCGAGGGTGACCGCGGGGTTGAGGTGGGCGCCGCTGACGCCGCCGGCCACGTACACGCCGAAGGTCACGGCCAGCGCCCAGCCCCAGGCGACCAGCAGCCAGTCGCCGGCGGCGAGGAAGATCGTCGTGGGGGTGGCGGCGCGGCCGGAGCCCGGCAGCGCGGCGACCGCCATGGCGACCACACCGCAGCCGAACGAGATGAGGACGAAGGTTCCGATGAACTCCGCCATGAGCTCGCCCGCCAGACCACCCCGGTGCCGGAGCCGGGACGGCTTGATGAGCGGGGGAATGTCTACAGCAGCCATGGAGGCCCCCTAGCAGAGGAGCGGTAGGGCAGACGTCCTCATGTTCACCCACCCCACTCCGGCCCGCAGGGCGGGAAACCCTTCTGGCCTAAGGGTTCTTGCGGGGCGCCCTCGCAAGGAACGCCCTACGCGGCGTCAGGCCCACGCGAGACGCGCCGTCTGTGCCGCCGTCACCGTACGCACCATCAGCGCCCCCGCCGCGGCCGCGCCCGCCACGGCCAGGTCGGCCGCGAGCAGCGCCCGATCTCCGAGTGAGGCCGGGCGATGACGGAGTCGGCGTCCCCCTGCCGGAGGGCCCCGCCGAGCAGACCGGCCGGCCACAGACCCCACCCCACGTCGACCACGGCCGGCAGCCGCCGCTCGGGCGCACTTCGCCCGGTAGGCGTCGGCCACGATGCCGCGCGGGAACCAGAGGTTCACGCGCCCCGGCGGCCAGGCGGGCGAGGGAGTGAGTCCGAGGCCCGCGGGTCGGGGGGCGCGGCAGGGGTGTCGAGAGCGCTGTCCGAGGTCATGGGGTCACGGGGTCATGGGGTCACGGGGTCACGGGGTCACGGGGCACATCCTCGCGCGGCCGGACGGCCCGGTAACAGGGACTGTCGGGCCCGCGAGACCCGTGAAGAACAGGACAGGACAAGGGGCCGGTGCCGCGCGGGAGAGCGTCGCGGCACCGGCCCGTAGGGGGGAGGCGGTGGTCAGATGACCGCACGGCCCTCCGGGTGCCAGTTCGCCAGCGCCCAGATGATGAAGAAGTCGATGGCGATCAGGATCAGCGACCAGATGGGCGCGTACGGCAGGAAGAGGAACTGCAGGATCAGGCCCAGCGAGGTGATCACGATGCCGATCACCCGCGCCCAGGCCGCGCCCATCAGCACCCCGGCACCGGTCGCCACCACGATCACACCGGCCACCAGCAGGATCCAGCCCCAGCCGGTCAGGTTGATCTTGTAGACGTAGGCGTTGATCCGCGCGTACACGTCGTCCGCGGCGATCGCCGAGATGCCCTGGAAGATGTGGAGGATGCCGTTCACCAGCATCAGCACACCCGCGAAGATGGCGCCTCCCTCGGCCAGCCGGTTGTGCTCGGGCCGCGCCGACTGCGTCTGCTGGGTCATGGCCGTTACCTCCGACGTCTCGTCCCCCCGTGACCCCGGACGGGGTCTAGGAACGACGATCCGGCTCGTGGCGCCCGGCGACCACGGGGACTAGGCCGTACGGGTGACGCCCCGGTGCGGTCCGGGACGCCTCACGCCATCGAGAGGAACACCGCTCCTCGCTCCGGTCGCCCTCCTGTCCAGCCGAGCCACACGCGCCGGCGCACCGGGTTCGAGGCCGGGCACCGCGCGCGGTCCGGGCCGCGTCTCCGTGGTGCGGGGGCGCCCCCTGGCCCGGTCCTCCGTGGCGAGGCACCGCTCGCGGACCGCACCGGCGTCGGGCAGGGCGTCGTCGAGCGTCCGGTGGTCGCGGCCCTGGCGATGCGGCAGGACGGGCAGGGCGGCGGACGTCCCGGTCGGTGGCCGTGGGGACATGCGGCGAATCCAGGCCGGTGACCTGGGACGATTCGCCCGGGGAGCGGTCAACCTCTGCCCAATGTCCGCTCATACACTGGCTGTTCGCGGGCCGAGGGCGGCCCCGCGGCACAGCACCGGGGACCGGCGCGGAATCTTCACGGTGGATGTCGAGACGAACCGGCTCCGCGTCCGTACTGCTGTGTGTCTGAACCGCCTGTCGGCGGAAACCACGACCGGGCAGGAGGAACGGTGCGCTTTTCGCGGAACGCGACGGGAACTCTCTTCGTGGGCGGTGCCATGGCACTGACCCTCGCGGCGCTGGCATACCCGGGCATGCTCGGGCTGGACACCGTCTCCACTGCGCAGACCCGCATCATCGCCAACACCCAGTGGGGTCCGCTCACCGAGCAGGACCGGGACTTCGTGGTGAAGGTGCGCGCGGCCGGGCTGTGGGAGTACCCGCTCGGGCAGATCGGGCTCCAGAAGGGCGCCTCCCCGGGGGTCAAGGAGGCCAGCAAGCACTTGGTCGACGGGCACGCGGCGCTGGACGCCTCCTGCCGCAAGATCGCGCCGATGCTGAACATCACGATCCCCAACGTGGCGAGCCCCCAGCAGGAGGGGTTCGTGACCCAGCTGAAGGGCGAGACGGGCAAGGCGTTCGACACCGACTTCGCCAACATCCTGCGGATGACGCACGGCTCGATCTTCAACGCCATCGCGAAGATCCGGTCCACCACCAAGAACTCGCTGATCCGCTCGCTGGCCGACCAGGCCAACGACACCGTGCTGGACCACATGACGGTGATGGAGAAGACCGGCCTGGTCGACTTCGACCAGACCATCTTCCAGCAGACCACCCCGCCCAAGCTGCCCTCGGACAACCTGACGCCGCCCGCGCCGGACCCCGGCCAGCCGCAGGTCGTGCTCACCCCGCCGCCGAACGCCACCTCGACCCCGCTGGCCATCCCCGGCGTGCCCGGCTCGAACAGCACCCGCGAGGAACCGGCCCCGGCCCAGCCGAGCCCCACGCCGACGATCGGCTGAGGGCTGTCGTCCGGATCAGGCCGGGCTCGCGTGGGCCGGGGAGGATCAGGACGGCAGGCCCTGGCCCAGCCAGACCGTCGTGTCCGGCGGGAGCACGTCCGGCTCGCTCAACGGGATGCTGGACAGCAGGAGCTGGCCGGCCGGACGGTCGACCGGTTCGGTGCCGAGGTTGGTCAGGCAGCGCCAGCCCTGGGCGCGGGTGAAGTCCAGTACGCCGGACGGCGCGCCGGGCGTCCAGGTCAGTTCCTCGCCCTGCAGCAGCTTGCGGCGCAGCCGGAGGGCGGTGCGGTACAGCTCCAGCGTGGAGCCCTCCGCTCCGGCCTGCGCCTCGACGGCGTACCGGGCGAACGACTCCGGCTGCGGCAACCAGGCCGGACCCGGCCCGAAGCCGTACGAGGGCCCGGTGACCGTCCACGGCAGGGGGACGCGGCTGCCGTCCCGGCCCTTACGGGTGTGCCCCGACTGTTCCCAGACCGGGTCGCGCAGGGCCTCGGCGGGCAGGTCGGCGACCTCGGGCAGGCCCAGTTCCTCGCCCTGGTAGAGGTACGCCGAGCCGGGCAGCGCCAGCATCAGCAGGGTGGCCGCGCGGGCCCGGCGCAGCCCTGCCTCGGGGTCGCTCTCGGGGTCGGTGCCGCCAGAGCGCAGCCAGGCGTCCGGATCGGTGCCGGGCGGCAGGATCAGGCGGGAGGCGTGCCGGACCACGTCGTGGTTGGAGAGCACCCAGGTGGCCGAGGCACCGACGGTGTGCGCCTCCGCGAGGGAGGCGGTGATGGCGCGGCGCAGCCGGTCCGCGTCCCAGACGGTCTGAAGGTATTCGAAGTTGAACGCCTGGCCGAGTTCGTCGGGGCGGGCGTACAGGGCGCGGCGGGTGTCCGGGACCCAGGCTTCGGCCACGGCGGTGCGGGGCGGGTCGTAGGCGTCCAGCAGGGTGCGCCAGTCGCGGTAGATGTCATGGACCTCGTCCCGGTCCCAGTAGGGGTGGCTGCCGGGGGCGATCAGGGGCAGGGCCTCCTCGCCGGTGGCGCCGATGCCCCCGACGTCCCGCAGGGGTTCGGCGAGGTCCTTGGCCAGACCGTGGGCGACGTCCACCCGGAAGCCGTCCACGCCCCGGTCGGACCAGAAGCGCAGGGTGGTGCGGAAGTCCTCGCGGACCTCGGGGTGCGACCAGTCGAGGTCGGGCTGCTCGGGGGCGAACAGATGGAGGTACCAGTCGCCGTCCGGGACCCGGCTCCAGGCGCTGCCGCCGAACACCGACCGCCAGTCGGTGGGCGGGAGTTCGCCGTACGTACCCCTTCCGGGGCGGAAGACGTGGCGGGCGCGGGCCGGCGATCCCGGCGCGGAGAGCAGGGCCTCCTGGAACCAGGCGTGGCGGTGCGAGGTGTGGTTCGGGACGAGGTCGACGATGACCTTCAGGCCCAGCCGGTGGGCCTTGGCGACCAGGACGTCGAAGTCGTCCAGGGTGCCGAGGCGGGGGTCGACACCCCGGTGGTCGGCGACGTCGTAGCCGCCGTCGGCCAGTTCGGAGGGGTAGAAGGGGCTGAGCCACAGGGCGTCGACGCCGAGCGTGGCCAGGTGGCCGAGGCGCGCGGTGACGCCCGCGAGGTCGCCCATGCCGTCGCCGTCGGCGTCCGCGAAGCTGCGGGGATAGACCTGGTAGATGACGGCCTGCCGCCACCAGTCGGGGTTCCGGGACGAGAGGTCCGCCATGCGGGCTCCGTTCGTACGGGTTCACCTGGAGGTGTCGACGGGAAGCTGTCCACATCGCCCGGCGGGGGAAACCTCCCTCAGGGCCGCTCCACCGTCTTCAGGTACAGGTCCACGTAGCGGGTCACGTCGACGTCCAGGGCGACGTCCACCAGGGGCCGTGCGCGGGCGCCCCCGTGGATCTCGGCCTCGCCCGGCCCGGGGCGGCGGTCCACGACGGTCTGGCCGCGCCCGGGACCGGGGGCGAGGCCGATCTCGACCGGGAGCGGGCGGGTGGTGAGGCCGGCCGGGTCGGCCACCGCGCAGACCGCGCCCGCGTCGCCGAGGCCGCCCGCCTCCTCGTCGTCCGGGGTGGTGCCGGGTGCGCTGGGACGGTGGGCCAGCAGGTCGCCGGCGAGTCTCGCGCCGGGCTCCACCGAGGCGCGCAGGCGGCGCACCTCGGTGCCGGGCACCACGAGGCGGGTGAACACGTCCAGTCCGTACATCGTGATGGGCACGTCCGCGCCGAGCAGGATCGCGGCCGCCTCCGGGTCGTGCCAGACGTTGAACTCCGCGACCGGGGTGGCGTTTCCGACACCTACCGCGCCGCCCATGAAGACGACGCGCTCGATGTTGCGTGTCACCTCGGGATGGGTGCGCAGCAGCAGCGCGATGTTGGTCAGGGGCGCGGTGGGGATCAGGGTCACCGGGCGCGGGGAGGCGAGGATCTCCCGGCGCAGCAGGGTGACGGCGTCCACGGCGGCCGGGGCGCGGGTGGGTGCGGGCAGACCCAGGTCGCCCATGCCGTCGCTCCCGTGGACGTGGCGGGCCGGGCGGGCGGGCTCCAGCAGCGGGCGTTCGGCGCCCCTGGCCACCGGGATGCCGGGGGCGCCGGCCCGTTCCAGCACGGTGAGGGTGTTGCGCACCACCCCGTCCACGTCGGTGTTCCCGGCCACGCAGGTCACCGCACGCAGGTCGAGTCCGGGGTGGCGGACGGCGAGGAGCAGTGCCAGGGCGTCGTCGACGCCGGTGTCGCAGTCGATGATCACGGGCACCACGGGCTGCACGGCGGCCTCCTGCCGGTCGTCGCTGCGTAAGGACGCCTCGACCCTAAGGGAGCCTGCGGCCGCGGGCTTCCGGGTCCTCACCCGAACGGACCGGAGCGCTGGTGGGCCGTGATCGCCGGTGGTGCCGTAGGAGCAGGCAGCGGCCACAGCGACCAGGAGGAACACCCGATGACCGGAGGCATACGTACCCGCGGCGCCCGTGTCCTCCTGCCGCTCGGCGGACTGCTCGCGCTGAGCGGCTGCGCGACCCTCGGTCTGGAGCATCCGCCGACCGCCACGTACTCGCTGCCGACGGTCGAGAAGCCCGCGGCCACCTCCAGGGCCCCCTCCGGCGGGGGCTCCGCGCTCACCGACGCGCAGGCGCGGGCCGCGCTGGTCACCGAGTCCGATCTCGGCTCGCCGTGGGCGGCGGCGGGTGGCATCGCGACCTGGCGGGACGGCATGCTGAAGGCGAAATCCGAGGTGGCCGAGTGCCAGCGGCTGCTGGACGCGCTCTACTCCGACCAGGTCCTCGGCGCCCCCGCCCGCGTCGCCGTCGCCCTGGACGACCCGGCCTCCGAGGCCCAGCTCCGCTACCAGATCGGCGCCCGCCGCCCCTCCGACGTGGACACCGACCTGAAGTGGCTCGGCGAGATGCCGGCCAGGTGCGCCCGCTTCACCGCCACCACCCGGACCGGCTGGACCGAGGACATCCAGGTCTCCGGCCTCCCTCTCCCCGAGGTCGGGGACAGACGACAGGGCCTCCGCCTCACCCTCGCCGCCACCGACCCCGAGAACCCCGACGCCGAGGAACAGCACCTCACCCTCGAACTGGCCGCCGTCCGGGTCGGTGAGGACGCCTTCGCCCTCACCAACGGCGGCCAGGGCGACGTCCCGAACGACGCGACCCAGGCGGCGGTACAGATAGGCGCGCTGAGGCTGGCGGACGTACGGCGGCAGGGGCGGGCGCAGGTCTGAGGGACGTCCCGTGATCCCCGGCGGATCGGCGCGCGGCGTCGGACGCGGTGCGTCGCAGGGCGGAGGCCGTCCGCGTCCTGGCCGTACGCGGAGGGTCCGGCAACGCGGCCGGGCGCCGTGGCCGGCGTCGCGCGCCCGCCGAGGGATGCGGGAGAGCCCTCAGAAGGGCGGCGCCGCCGGTGCCGGGCCCAGGGTCGTCGTCCCCGGTGCCGTCCGGTGGCCCAGGCCCGTGCGGTAGGCGTCCAGAGCCGCTTCGGTGCGGCCCGTGCGGCGGAGCAGGTCGCCGAGGAGACGGCAGAGGTCGGCCAGGTCGCCCGCGGCGCCCGCGCGTTCGAGGAGGCTCAGGGCCCGTACGTAGTGCTCCTCGGCCACGTCCGTCTCGTCCGCGTCCTCGGCGATGATGCCGAGGAGGCGGTGGGCGGCGGCGGCGTGGACGGCGCCGCGTTCGGAGGAGAAGTCGCCCAGGACGCCTTCGAGAAGGGCGGCGGCCTCGCCGGGTCTGCCCCGGCGGTGCAGGACGTCGGCCAGTTCGACGGCGGCCTGGCTGCGGTACAGCGCGGCACGGGTCTCGGCCAGCATGTCCAGCGCGAGGCGCAACTCGGTCTCGGCACTCTCCAGTTCACCCGCCTGGGCATGGACGTAACCGCGCATCCAGTGGCAGTTGGCCAGCTCGGTGCGCAGCCGGAGCTGGCGGTAGAGCCCGGCCGCCTTGGCGAGGGAGGCGTCCGCCTCGGCGTGCCGGCCCTCGGCGAGCAGCGTACGGGCGACCGAGCGGTGCATCCGGGCGATCAGCGCGGGGTCGGCGGCGTGCGGGGCGAGGGCGAGGGCGAACTCCGCGGCCTGGGCGGCGCGGGCGTGGGCGCCCATGTCCATGTAGGGCCCGATGACGGCGGTGTAGAGGTGCAGCAGGGCGTCCGGGTCGTGCAGTCCGCTCCGGTTGAGTTCGTCGAGGGCGGACTCCAGCAGGTAGACCGCGTAGCGGAGTTCACCGGACAGGTAGTGCGCCACGGCCCTGCCGCGTACGGCGGGCACCCGTTCCGGGAGGGTCCCGCCGGACAGCAGTTCCTCCGCCCGCTCGAAGTGGGCCCGCGCCGTGTGCAGTTCGCCCGTCTCCAGCGCGCATTCGCCAAGTCCCAGCAGCCCGGCAGCCTGTTCGGGGACGAGGGCGTGTTCCTCCGCCTCGGCCAGCAGGCCCGAGTACCGCTCCCCGGCCTCCTCGGCACGGCCGTCCGCGAGCGCCCGCTGCGCCTCGGTGAGCCGGAGCCGCAGGGCGGTGGCGAGCCCGGCGGGGCGGCCGGAGGCCAGCTCGTCGTAGGTGACGCCGAGCCGGTCCGCGATGTGCCTGAGGGCGTCGTCGGAGGCGCGGACCCGGCCCGCCTCCAGGGTGGAGATGTAGGCGGGGGTGTAGGCGGGCTCCGCCAACTGCCGCTGCGTCATTCCCCTTTCGGCGCGCAGTCGTTGAACGCGTCGCCCGACCACCTCCGGCCCGTCCCGCTCCGGCATCCCTGCGCCTCCCCAACTCCCCTGGCGCCCCTTGTCGTTGGGGCTCCGCAGCCCTAGGTTAAACGGCGGCTCAAGTCCGCTTGACCCGTCGCTGATGTTGCGAGGTAGCCGTGCCAGGTCGCACCCCCACCCCCGTCGCACGCCCCCATGCTGCCGCCCGCGCGCGGCTCCGCCCGGCGGACGCCGGCCCGTTCGCCAGAGGGGTCGTGGCGGCCGTCGTGGCGGTGGCCACCCTGGTGATCGCCGGGCACGCCTGCCCGGCCCGCGCGGCGGACGCCGTCCCCGAGCCGGTGGCCCGGTACGCCCAGCCCTGAACCCCCCACAACCGCTCCGCGCAAGGGATTTTCTCGCCCGAACCCGGGTAAGGACCACTCCGGGCCGAGCGGCGAGCCGCTCCGAACCCTTCCAGGACAAAGGTTGTACGGGAGTGGAATATCTCACCGTCAACAGTTGACAGCGGCCCCCGCCATTAGGGTGTGCCTCGGTCCGGCCAGGCCCTTCACCAAGCGCGAACCGCCTTGCCGCTGAACGGGGTTTCTTTTCGGTGGCCGGGGTCGGGGGGCCAGGGCGGAAGGGCACGGGGGATGACGGGTAGCAGCCTGCGCACGGAGGACACCGGAGCACCGGACACCACCGGCGAGACCGTGCGGCCGCCCGGGAGACGGGCGAGACGCGTCCTGCGCTGGACCACCCTCGCCCTGGCCCTGCTCCTGCTCGGTACCGCCGCCGCCGGTTACCTCTACTACCGGCACCTCAACGGCAACCTCGCCAAGGCCCCGCTCAATCTCGGCGACAGCCCCAACCCCAGGGCCACCCCGGACGCGGCGGGCCGTACCCCGCTGAACATCCTGCTGATCGGCTCGGACAGCCGGAACACCGCCGACGACCTCGAACTCGGCGGCTCCAGGGGCGACGTGGGCCGCCCCCCGCTGGCGGACGTGCAGATGCTGGTGCACGTCTCGGCGGACCGGAACGACATGTCGGTGATCAGCCTCCCCCGCGACACCATGGTCCCGATCCCCCGCTGCACCGACCCCGCCACCAGGAAGGTGTATCCGGAGCTGAGCCTGGCGATGGCGAACGAGTCGCTCGGCCGGGGCGGACCCGGCTGCACGGTCGCCACCTGGATGCGGCTCACCGGCATTCCCGTGGACCACTTCATGATGGTCGACTTCTCCGGCGTGGTCGCCATGGCCGACGCCGTCGGGGGCGTCCCGGTCTGCGTGGAGCAGAACGTCTGGTCGCACACCGCGAACGGCCACGGCTCCGGCCTCAGGCTCAGGGCGGGCACCCACCCGGTCAAGGGCAGGCAGGCCCTCCAGTGGCTCCGCACCCGCTACGGCTTCGAGGACGGCACCGACGTCGGCCGCACCCACGCCCAGCACATGTACATGAACTCGATGGTCCGCCGGCTCCGCGCCGACGCCACCCTCGGCAACCCCGCCGAGATGCGGCGACTCGCGGAGGCCGCGACCGAGGCCCTCACCGTCGACGAGGGCCTCGGCACGGTCAAGAAGCTGTACGACCTCTCGATGGAGCTGCAGAAGGTGCCCACCGAGCGGATCACCATGACCACGCTGCCCACCACCCCCTGGTCGCAGGACCGCAACCGCCTGGTGCCCGCCGCCGACGACGCCGACAGGCTCGTCTCCCTGGTCCGCGACGACGTCCCGCTGGACGGCCGCGGCACCAAGGACCCCGCTCCGAAGGCCACCGACCCGGCGGCGCCCGCCGCCGAGATCACCGTCCGGGTCGAGAACGGCACCGGCGCGGGCCTGGAGTCCCCCGCGCCCGGCCGCGCCGGAGCGGTCGCCGGCATCCTCCGCGACCACGGCTTCACCCGCACCATCGAGGAGAGGAAACCCGCCGCCGAGCCCGGCACCTCCGTCCTCTACTCCGGCACCACGCTCAGGGGGGACGCCCTCGCGGTGGCCAAGAAGCTGAACATCCCCGCCGCCCGGGTCCGCGCGGTGGACGACGCCCGGGACATCACCCTCGTCGTCGGCGCCGACTGGCCCGTGGGGGACCGCTTCCCGGAACCCGCCACGCGCGAGGTCCCCAAGTCCGCGGCCGCACTGAAAGGCGACAGGACGGACGCCTGCATGAAGATCCAGGAAGGCTTCACCTGGTGATCACCGCGTGACGCGGTCAGAGGCATGACCTGATCTCTGCGCGGCCCACCCGGGGAAGACGTACCGGAACCGCACGGTGGAGATCCGGGCCGACCCCTACGGCGCCGGCAAGCCGGACAAGCTGGTGAAGTCCGGCAAGGCCGACTCCCACGGCGGCCTCGCCGTCACCCTCGGTGCGGTACACCGGCGGCCACGGCCAGGGGGGTCGGCTACCGTCTCCGGGTGCGTTCGTCGTACGTCGACGGCAGGTCCGGTGACAGCGTGGACTTCACGACCCGCGGCTCCTGGAAGTACTTCCTGTCCACCAAGTGATCTCAGCTCTGGTGCAGTTGGCCCAGCCGCTCCCGCACGTCGTCCAGGGCACCCTCCCGGCGCCCTGGTACGCGGGCCCGCAACTCCGCCAGCTCGCGCCCCAGTTCGCGGACCCGCTCCGCGTCCTCGATGCGGCCCCACTGGTGGTGGGCGCGGTCCACCGCGGACTCCACGGCGGGGGCGTCGGGAGCGTGGCCGGAGGAGAGGCGGAAGCCTGCCACACCGAGCCAGGCGCGGCAGCTGCGCACCGGGTCGCCGGCGAACATCGCCAGGTCGGCGCGGACCTCCGCCCAGTGCAGGGCGTCCTCGGAGGCCGGCCCGTGCCGTCGTACGGCCGCCTCCTGGTGACGGGCGGCCAGCCGGTCGGCGTCGGCGTGCCGCCCGGCCCGGACGGCGGCGCTCAGCGCGGCGTGCGGGTCGCCCTCGTCGTCCGGCGCGGTGAGCACCAGGTTCGACGTCAGCTCCGCCGCGATCCGTTCCAGCGCCCGCCGGTGCAGCTCCGCGACCGGCGGACGGTGCCCGCCGCGCAGCAGCGCCGCCACCGCCCGCATGTACGTCGGCTCCGCGATCCGGCGCCGCCCGGGCGGGGGCGCGATCCGGCCGTGCACGACCGCCGTGCGGCCCGAGTCCAGCGGGCGCTCGGCCAGAGTGGCCCACGTCTCGGCGTCCGCGTGCAGGTCCAGCAGCAGATGGGTGGTCCCGGCCGGACGGAGCCGCAGCTCGTCCTTCAGCCAGTGCCAGGGCAGCGCCGTGTAGCGGGCGGTGGCCGGGGTGGTGCGGGCCAGTGCCAGGTGCGGGAGCCGCTGGCGGCGGTCCAGCAGCAGTTGCCCGGTGACGTACACCGTCAGCGGGCCGGACGCGGCGGCGGCCGCGCGCAGCCGGGTCAGCACGCCCTGCGGATCGAGCGGGTCGGCGAGTTCCACCACGTGCGCGGTGTCGGTGCCAGCCAGCACGGACGGCGCGACCGCGCCCAGTACGGGCAGCACGGCCGCCGCGTCCACCAGGCGGCCGCGGCCCAGCGGCGCGGCCGCGAGCAGCAGCACGGTTCCAGGCATGGCGCCTCCCCCTCTTCGGCCGGCCGGTTACGCCGGTCAGCCAGCACCGTAACCGCTGGACGCGGGCGGCCGCGTCTCAGGGCGGCGAAGGTCGCCCGGTCGTGGGCCCGGAGGGGGGACCGGACTGCGGCTCGGGGAGCCTGCGCATGGCGAAGGCGGTGGTGTCGTCGCCGAGCCGGTCGCGGGTGTGCCGCAGCACGCCCTCGCGGACCAGGCGGACCAGCCGCCGTGGCTTGGTCACACCGGCGTCGCCGGCCACGGCCCGCGTGATCTCGGGCAGCAGTGGATAGAACTCGCCGGCACGGTCGCGGGCCTCGGTGACGCCGTCCGTCACCATCAGCAGCGTCTCGTCCTCGTCCAGCCGCTCACGGCAGGCGGGCGGCTGCGGATCACCGGAGGGCGTCCCGCACACGAGGTCCCCGAACCCGATCGGCAACCGCTGCCCGCCCAGCAGCGGGCGCACCCGGCGCGGGCCCACGGCGAGCGGTGGTTCGTGGCCGAAGTTGACCACCTCGACGGTGTGCCGGTCGTCGTCGGGGAACCCCAGCAGCAGCGCGGTGGCGAACCGGTCGGGGTCGTGGCGGCCGAGCGCGGCGGTGTGCCGGCGGTGGCGGCTCATGCGCGCCTCCAGCCGCTCGGCCACGTCCGCCAGCTCCGGCTCGTGGTACGCCGCCTCGCGGAAGGTACCGAGCAGCGCGGCGGCCGTCTCCACGGCGCCCAGGCCCTTGCCCTGCACGTCGCCGAGGAGCACCCGGGTGCCATGGGGGCTGGGCTGGATGTCGTAGAAGTCGCCGCCCACCCGAGCGTCCACGTCGGCGGCGAGATACACCCCCGCGTGCTCCAGTCCGCCCCAGTTCGGCGGCAGCGGGCGCAGCACGGTACGGCGGGTGGTCTCGGCGATGTCCCGCATGTGCAGGCCCTGCCGTTCCCGGCGGTCCCGCACCGCGGAGACGATCACGGCGAGCGCCCCGCCGAGCGCGAGCAGGACGAAGTCGACGGTGCCGGCCCGGTACCGCTCGGGGAAGACCGCGTCCGCCACCAGATACGCGGCCAGCGACAGCAGGGCGAACGTGATGGTGGTGCCGACCCCGCAGATCGCGGCGGCGATGCTCGGCACCAGGATGATCCAGGAGACGACGCGGAACTTCTCGGACGTCTGGAGGTCCACCGCCACGACGGCCACCAGCAGTACCAGCGGCACCAGCCAGGCGGTGCGGGGGCCGAGGAACCGTCGCTCGCGCCGGTCCCGGTACTCCATCTCGGTCACGAGCCCCATCTCCGTCCCGAGGCCGCGCGCAGGTCGCGGCGGGCCGCCGTCCTCGGAAACCTCAGGGGAACACGGGCCGGTTCCTGCCGCATCCGGGCCCCGTCACCCGCCCGGCCGAGTTGCCGGGCCGTCGCCGCAGGTGTGCCCTGGAAGCCGGGCCGTCACGTCGTGGCCCGAAGCGGCGAGAGAAGGAGCGCTCTCATGGCTCACGCGGCACCCGCGCCCGGCACGCCGATCCGAGGCGGCCGCAAGGACGCCCCGAAGGCGATCACCCCGCCCCCCGACATCTTCGACAGCCGTACCCACCGCATGGCCAGGGTGGCGGTGCCGGTGGTGCTGGCGCTGGTCTACGGCTACTGGGCGGCCGCGAACCGGCGCTCCGGCGGCCCGATCACCGGCTGGAACATGCTGTTCGGGTGGGTGACCGCGCTGGTCTTCGGGGTCGTCATGTTCGCCGTGCTGACTCTCGCGCCCCGGCTGCGGCGCGAGACGCACGCGCTGCTGTGGGCGGTCTTCGTCGGCGTGTCCTTCGGCTTCCTCTACAACCAGGCGGGCGCCTCGCCGGTGCGGTCGGTGGGCATCCCGCTGATCGTGGCGGCGGCGACGTTCATCGTGTTCTTCTACCGCTTCTACACCCGCGAGGACGCGGCGGGACACCGGGTGAGCTGAGGGGCGGGCCGGGGGCGCCCGTTCCCCCGAACGTACGCCCACCGCTCGCGCCGAAGGCCCGGCGGGACTTGCCTGGAGTGCGTGCACCCCCGACTGAGGAGTGCCCTGTCGGCCGCGCTGATCGCCCTGGCCTGCCTCATCGTGCCCTTCGGCGCACCTGCGGCCTGGGCGGCCTACACACTCACCGACACGGGCCGGTACGTCACCACGATGGCCCCGCTCGCCGCCGACCCGGCCGTGCGGGACGCCGTCGCGGACACCGTCGGCGACGGCATCCTCCGCGAGGTGGACCAGCACGCGGACATGACACCGGTACGCGGCTCGGTCGGCCCCTTCGTCCGGGACGCGGTGCGCTCCTTCACCCACACCCGCGCCTTCCGCCTCGCCTGGGACACCGGCAACCGGGTCACCCACGACGCGGTGCTGCGCGCGCTGCGCGAGGAGGCCCCGGCGGACGGCACCCCACGCGCGGTCACCGTCGACCTGGCCCCGGTGACCGCCGAGGTCAAGGAACGGCTCGCCGAGGACCACATTCCGCTCGCCGCCCGCATCCCGGTGCGCCACACCGAGGTCCCGGTGCTCCCGGCGGGGGAGCTGACCCGGTACCGCAAGGGATTCCACATGCTCGAAGTCGCCGGTCTGTGGCTGCCGGTGGCAGCCGTCCTGTTCGCCGCCGCGGGGATCGCCCTGGCCGTACGCCGCCGCCGCGCGATCGTCGCCACCGCCCTCGGCACCGCCCTGGGCGGCGCCCTCCTCGGCCTGGCCCTCACGGCCGGCCGCGTCCTCACCCTCGCCGACCTCCCCGCCGACGTCCCCCACCCGGTGGCCGCCGCCGTCTACGACACCCTCACCTCCGGTCTCCGTACGGTCTCCTGGCTCCTGCTGACCCTGGGCCTGGCGGTGGCCCTGACGGCGTGGCTGTCCCGGCGCAGGTCGGTGCGCCGACGGGGAGAGGGCGGGGGGAAGTCCACGAGGTCGCCCGCGCGGACCCGGGCGCGGGTGTAGGCGGCCCCACGCCGGAGGCCGGCCGGGCTCCGCCACGTGCGGGTCCGCTGCGGAGCGCCTCAACGTTTCCGCCGGGCGGGCCGGTTGGAGAGCCCTGATGGACACAGTGGACATAATGGGCGCATGTTCCGAGAGTTGCCCATCGGCCTCACCCCGCCCGACTGGCTCGTTCGGAACCTCCGGCCGCAGCCGGCGCCCGTCAACTGGGCCGCGGCGGCGCGGGCCTCCGTGGCGATGGCGTCGCCGCTGGCCCTCGGGTTCGCGGCCGGGCGGCCGGAGCTCGGGGCGCTCGCCTCCATGGGGGCGCTGAACGGGGTCATCGGCGACACCGCCGAGGCGTACCGGCTGCGGGTCATCACCATCGCCGTACCGCAGCTCACGGGGGCCGTAGGGATCATCCTCGGCCAGCTCGCCTTCGGGCGGGGATGGTTCGCCGTCGCCGTGGTCACCGGTGTCGCACTGGTCTCCGGGATGATCTCGACCATCGGCGCGGTGGCCTCGGTGTCGGGGCTGCTGCTCCTGCTCAACTGCGTGGTCGGCGCCGGGCTCCCGCTGCCCCACCCCTGGTGGCTGGCACCGCTGCTGATGACCGGGGGCGGCCTGCTGGTCCTGGCCCTCGCCCTGCTGGCGTGGCCGCTGCGGGCCGGGGTGCCGGAGCGCGCGTCGGTTGCGAACGCCTACCGCAAGGTCGCCGACCTGCTGGACGACACCGGCGACCAGGACCGCTACACCGCCACCCGCTTCGACGTCACCCGCGCCCTGAACCAGGCGTACGACCTGATCCTCGGGCACCGCGCCCGGCACCACGGCCGCAGCGAGGAACTCACCCGGCTGCTGGCCCGGCTGAACGCCATCACCCCCGTCGTGGAGGCCGCGCCGGCCGTCCACCTCACCGGCCGCACCCTGCCCCCCGAGGTGCCCCGCGCGGTACGGGAACTGGCCGACGCCATCGAGACCGGCCGTACCACCGGCCTGCGCCTGCCCGCGCTCCCCCTCGCCCTCACGGAGACCGAACGCGCCGTCGACCACGCCCTCAGGCACGCCGCGGAGGTGGTCACCTCACCCTCGGTGGACCCGCGCGGCGTCGACGAACGCACCGTCGCGCTGCACGTGCGCGTCGTCCGCGCCGCCCGGGACGCGGTGCTCTCCGCGGGCTCCTGGCGCTACGGGCTCCGCCTCGCCGTCTGCATCGGCATCGCGCAGGCCCTCGTCTCCCTCGTCCCGGTCCCGCGCTCGTACTGGGTCGCGCTGACCATCACCTTCGTCCTCAAGCCCGACTTCGGCTCGGTCTTCTCCCGCGCGCTGCTGCGCGCGATGGGCACGGTGGCGGGGCTGGTGATCGCCGCGGCGGTCCTGGCGGAGGTGCCGATCGGCTGGTGGGACGTACCGGTGATGATGCTGCTCGCGCCGCTCGTCCCGGCGCTCACCCCGCGCGGCTACGGCTTCCAGACCGCCGCGATCACCCCGGTGATCCTGCTGCTCTCCGACATCCTCAACCACCAGGGCACCGGCCTGCTGCTGCCCCGCCTGCTGGACTCCCTGATGGGCTGCGGGATCGCCCTGGTCGCGGGGTACCTCCTGTGGCCGGAGAGCTGGCGCACCCGCGTCGGCGACCGGCTCGCCGACGCGGTCGAGGACACGGCGGCGTACGTGGAGACGGCGTTCGGCGCGGAGACGGACCCCGCCCGCCGCACGCGGATGCGGCGCCGCCTCTACCGTGACCTCTCCACCATCCGGACGGAATTCCAGCGCGCGCTCACCGAACCGCCGCCCACCGGACGGCGCGCCGCGGCATGGTGGCCGCTGGTGGTCGCCGTGGAGCGGATCGTCGACGCGACGACCGCGGCGCGCGTCCGCGTCCACCACGGCGCACCGCCCCCGTCCTCCGCCGAGATCCGCCAAGTGGTGTGCCAGCTAGGTGAATTGGCTGAGGGTGTCCGGGAGGCCGACACCCTCATCGCCTTCCCCGTCCACCTGACCGGACCGGCCGGCAGCGTACTGGAACCGGTACGACAAGAAGTGGCGGCCGCGAGAGCCATCGCCACACCGCACTGACGGGCCGCTAACCTAACGTGGCCGTCCTGGCCAGGGATTACGGCGACAACTCACGCGAAGGGGTGCGCACATGGGCATTCTCACTCTCCTGCGGAACGCGTTCGGCCGAGGACGCAAAGGGCGTCCCGCCGAGGCGGAGAGTGCAGACCACCTCCCGACCCCCCGCCAGGAGCACGAACTGGTAACAGAGGCGTCCGAGGGCCCGCGGGTCCCCTCGCAGGGGGTTTCGGAGTCGCCGAAGGCGGATGCGGGGTCTGCACCAAAGGCGGAGACTCCGCCCGCGCCGACGGCGGATGCCGTGGCGACGGCGGAGCCGGCGGCGGAGACCGTGCCGGAGACCGCGATGCCGGAGCCGGCGGCGGAGACCGTGCCGGAGACCCCGGAGACCCCGGAGGCGGCGGAGGCGCCCGCACCGGAAGCCCTGGCCCCGAAGGAGCCGGCCGAGGCGGCCGCAGCGCAGACGGCGGCGCCGGAAACCGAGACCGCGCCCGCGTCGAAGGCGCTGGACTCCGAGGAGCCGACGGAGACGGAAACCGTCGCGCCGGAGATCCCCGCCACCGCGGAGACGCCGGCTGAGCAGGAGCCGGCCACCCCGGAGATCCAGCCCCTGATGATGGAACCCGCCATCATCGACGCGGACCCGGAAATCGTGGTCCCCCAGCAGCGCACCGAGCCCCTCCCCGAGGCGGAGGCCGAGCACGAGCAGCCGGCCATCCCCGAGCAGTCCACGGAGCCGCCCGCCGGCGCCCTGGCGCATCCGAAGACCCCGGAAGCAGACGCCGCCCAGGACACCGCCGCGGACCCGGAGGACGCCCCCGCCCCGGAGGCGATCGCCCGCCCCGGGGCGGAGCCCACCCCCGAGCCGGACACGAAGGCCGAGCCGGAGACCACCCCCGAGCCCGAGGCCGCGGCCGGACCGGAGACCATCGAGGCCCCGGAGACCACCCCGGCCCCGGAAACCGACGCCGAGCCGGAGGCCGCTTCCGCCCCGGAGGCCGAGGCCCCCGACGCTTTCGCGCCCTCGCAGGCCGCTCCCGCCGACGACGCGTCCCGCGCGACCGCGAGCGAGACCGGGTCTCTCACCGGCACCCCCTCGCTCGCCACCGCCCAGGCCGCCGCCGCGGCGGCCCTCGCCCACACCGGCCTCACCGGCACGACGGCGAAGCTCTACCTCGTACTGGACCGCTCCACGAGCATGCGCCCGTACTACCGGGACGGCTCGGCCCAGGCCCTCGCCGACCAGACCCTCGCCCTCGCGGCCCACCTGGACAAGGACCAGACCGTCCACGTGGTCTTCTTCTCCACCGAGGTCGACGGCACCACCGACCTCACCCTGACCGAGGACCACGCCACCAGGATCGACGAGACGCACGCGAAACTCGGCCGTATGGGCCGCACCAGCTACCACGTCGCCGTGGAAGCCGTGCTCGCCCACCACGACACGCACAACGCCCCCGGCGACGACGTCCTGGTCGTCTTCCAGACGGACGGCGCCCCCGACGCCAAGACCCCCGCCACCAAGGCCCTCGCGGACGCCGCGAAGACCCACCCCAAGGTGTTCTTCTCGTTCGTCGCCTTCGGCGAGCCGGACAACAAGGCGTTCGACTACCTCCGCAGGCTGAAGACCGGGAACACGTCCTTCTTCCACGCCGGCCCCACCCCCCGCGAGCTGACGGACACCGAGCTCTACGAGGGCGTGCTCGCCGGCTGGCGCCCGTAACCCCTCTCCCGCCCCCGGTGCCGCCCGCGTCCCACCCCGTAAAACGGGAGGCGGGCGGCATACACACGTCGGCTACGATTTCAAGGTTCGCAAAGACGATCCGACCCGGGAGCAGCCTCCAATGGCTCGACACCTCATCACCAGCGCCCTTCCGTACATCAACGGGATCAAGCACCTGGGCAACATGGTGGGGTCCATGCTCCCGGCGGACGTGTACTCCCGGTACCTCCGCCAGCGCGGCCACGAGGTCCTGTACATCTGCGCGACCGACGAGCACGGCACCCCCGCCGAGCTGGCCGCGAAGGAGCGGGGCCTGCCGGTGGACGCGTTCTGCGCCCAGGCGCACGACGCGCAGAAGGCGGTGTACGACGGCTTCGCGCTGGCCTTCGACTACTTCGGCCGCAGCTCCTCCGCCGAGAACCGCGACATCACCCAGCACTTCGCCCGGAAGCTGAACGAGAACGGCTTCATCGAGGAGCGGGCGATCCGCCAGGTCTACTCCCCGGCCGACGGCCGCTTCCTGCCGGACCGCTACGTGGAGGGCACCTGCCCGCACTGCGGTTACGACAAGGCCCGCGGCGACCAGTGCGAGAACTGCACCCGCGTGCTGGACCCCACCGACCTGATCGAGCCGCGCAGTGCGATCTCCGGCTCCACGGACCTGGAGGTCCGCGAGACCAAGCACCTCTTCCTGCTGCAGTCCAAGCTCCAGCACGAGGTCGAGGAGTGGGTGGCCCGGCACGAGCAGGACTGGCCGCAGCTCGCCTCCTCCATCGCCCGCAAGTGGCTGACCGAGGGCCTGCACGACCGCGCGATCACCCGTGACCTGGACTGGGGCGTGCCCGTCCCGGCCGACACCTGGCCGGAGCTGGCCGCCGAGGGCAAGGTCTTCTACGTCTGGTTCGACGCCCCGATCGAGTACATCGGCGCGACCAAGGAATGGGCGGACCAGGAGCCGGAGAACCGGGACTGGAAGTCCTGGTGGTACGAGGCGGACGACACCGTCCGCTACACGCAGTTCATGGCCAAGGACAACGTCCCGTTCCACACGGTGATGTTCCCGGCCACCGAGCTGGGCGTGCGCGAGCCCTGGAAGAAGGTCGACTACGTCAAGGCGTTCAACTGGCTGACGTACTACGGCGGCAAGTTCTCCACCTCGCAGAAGCGGGGCGTCTTCACCGACCAGGCCCTGGACATCCTGCCCGCTGACTACTGGCGCTACTTCCTGATCGCCAACGCCCCCGAGTCGGACGACTCGTCCTTCACCTGGGAGCACTTCACGGCCACGGTGAACAAGGACCTGGCGGACACGCTGGGCAACTTCGTCAACCGCGTCCTGTCCTTCTCCAGGAAGCGCTTCGGCGACGAGGTCCCGGCGGGCGGCGAGCCCGGCGAGGCGGAGGCCCGCCTGGGCGAGGAGATCGCCGGGCTGCTCGCGGAGTACGAGAGCCAGATGGAGGCGCTCCAGTTCCGCAAGGCGGCCTCCGCCCTGCGCGCCCTGTGGTCGGCCGGCAACTCCTACCTGGAGGAGAAGGCCCCCTGGCTGCAGATCAAGACCGACCAGGACGCGGCGGCCCTCACCCTGCGCACCGCGATGAACCTGATCCACCTCTACGCGGTCGTCTCCGAGCCCTTCATCCCGTCCTCGGCGGCGGCGATGCGGGCGGCGTTCGACCTGCCGGACGACACGGCCACGTGGACCACCGGGGAAGAGGCCCGCACCCTCACCACCCTCCGGCCCGGCATCCCCTTCACCGTCCCCCCGGTCCTCTTCGCCAAGCTCACGGACGAGGACCTGGAGACCTACAAGGAGCGCTTCGGCGGTCAGCCCGCCTGAGCCCCACCGGGGCGGCACGCCGCCGACGGGCTCCGGGTCTGGCAGAGTACGGGCCTCGTGGAGGCTTGCGGAGTTCATCGGCGGTTGTTGGCGGACGTGGTCAGCGCGGGGAGCCCCTACGGCCTGGTGCTGGCCGGGGGCTACGCGCTGGAGGCGCACGGGCTGGTGGGGCGCGGGCACGCGAATCTCGACTTCGCCACCGAGAGCGGCGAGGCGATGGAGGCGGTCGTCAGGGGCCTTGCGGCGGCGCTCGAGGCCCGGGGCGCGGTGTGCGGGCCGGGGCGGTCGGGGCGCTGTCCGGTCAGCTCGTCGTGGGTGATCCGCAGAGCGGGGAGGACGTCGATCTCACGCTGCACAAGGAAGCCTTCTGGCAACCACCCGAGCTGACCGCGTACGGGCCCGCCCTGTCCCGCGCGGACGCCGTCGGCACGAAGATCCGCGCGCTGTACGACCGGGGAGCGGCCGTCGACCTGATCGACGCCCGCGCCGCCGCCGAGCACTACACGCTGCCCGAGCTGGAGGAGCTGGGCCGGCGGCACGCGTACGACTCCTTCGACCTCACCACCCTCCAGTCCCGCCTGACCGGCACCGACTTCTTCTCCGACGTCGAGTTCCTCCGCCACGGACTTTCCCGCGAGGACGTCGGCCCGCTGCGCGCCTGGGCCCAGCGCTGGTCAGACGACATCGCGGAACGCCTGCTGGAGGACGGCACCGATCCGGATCAGGACGAGGAATAGCGACGGCCCGGCTCCCCGAAGGGGCCGGGCCGTCTCCACATGTACCGCGTACTACTTCGGCTGCGGCTTCCTGACGCTCAGGTGCAGCTCGCGCAGGCGGGACTCGTCCAGCTCGGTCGGGGCGCCCATCATGAGGTCCTGGGCGTTGCCGTTGAGCGGGAAGGCGATGGTCTCGCGGATGTTGGGCTCGTCGGCGAGGAGCATGACGATGCGGTCCACTCCGGGGGCGATGCCACCGTGCGGCGGAGCGCCGAAGCGGAACGCGCGGAGCATGCCGGCGAACTTGTCCTCGACCGTGTCACGGTCGTAGCCCGCGATCTCGAACGCCTTGAGCATGATGTCCGGCTCGTGGTTCCGGATGGCGCCGGAGGAGAGCTCCACGCCGTTGCAGACGATGTCGTACTGCCAGCCCAGGATGTCCAGCGGGTCCTGGGTCTCCAGGGCCTCCAGGCCGCCCTGCGGCATCGAGAACGGGTTGTGGGAGAAGTCGATCTTGCCCGTCTCCTCGTCCCGCTCGTACATCGGGAAGTCGACGATCCAGCAGAAACGGAAGACGCCGTCCTCGAACTGGTCCGCGCGCCTGGCCGCCTCGACGCGCACCGCGCCCATGATCTTGGAGACCTCGTCGAACTCGCCCGCGCCGAAGAACACCGCGTGGCCCGGGGCCAGCGAGAGGCGCTTGGTCAGCTCGGCGACATTGTCCTCGGTGAGGAACTTGGCGATCGGGCCGGTCAGCGAACCGTCCTCGCCGACGCGCACCCAGGCCAGGCCCTGAGCGCCCTGCGAGACGGCGAACTCGCCGAGCCCGTCGAAGAACTTGCGGCTCTGGCCCGCGACGTCGGGCACCGGCAGGGCCCGCACGTGCTTGCCCGCGAACGCCTTGAACGCCGAACCCTCGAAGACGTCGGTGATGTCCACGAGCTCCAGCTTGGCGCGCAGATCCGGCTTGTCGGAGCCGTACTTGAGCATCGCCTCGCGGAACGGGATGCGCGGGAACGGCGAGGTGACGTGGCGGCCGCCGCCGAACTCCTCGAACAGCTCGGTCATGAGCTTCTCGATCGGCTGGAAGACGTCCTCCTGCTCGACGAAGCTCATCTCGACGTCGAGCTGGTAGAACTCGCCCGGCGAGCGGTCGGCACGGGCGTCCTCGTCACGGAAGCAGGGCGCGATCTGGAAGTACCGGTCGAAGCCGGAGATCATCAGAAGCTGCTTGAACTGCTGCGGGGCCTGGGGCAGGGCGTAGAAGCGGCCCGCGTGGACGCGCGAGGGCACGACGTAGTCGCGGGCGCCCTCCGGGGAGGTGGCGGACAGGATCGGCGTCGCCATCTCGTTGAAGCCCATCGCGGACATCTTCTGACGCATGGCGGAGATGACCGCCGTGCGCAGCATGATGTTGCGGTGCATGCGCTCACGGCGCAGGTCCAGGAAGCGGTACTCCAGGCGCCGCTCCTCGTTGACCCCGTCCTCCGCGTTGATCGTGAAGGGCAGTGGGGCGGCGGCGCCCAGCAGCTCCACCTCCGCGACCTCGACCTCGATCTCGCCGGTGGGCAGTTCGGGGTTCACGTTCTCGGTTCCACGTGAAACGACGCGGCCGTCGACGCGGACCGTGGACTCCTTGGTGATGGAGTCCAGCGCCTCGTACGCGGGGGTGCCGGGGCGGGCCACGAGCTGCGTGATGCCGTGGTGGTCACGCAGATCGATGAAGAGGATGCCGCCCAGGTCGCGCCGATTGTGCAGCCAGCCACTCAGCCGGACGTCGGTACCGACGTCGGAGGCGCGGAGCTGGCCGCAGGTGTGGGACCTGTACCGATGCATCGTCGTTCATCGTCCTTCGTTGGGGGTTCTTCGCCGGGACTGTGCTCTCCCCGGCCAGAACGGGCACGGGGCCCGGACCCATCAAGGGTACCGGGCACCCCGTGATCGCCTCCCCACCATTACCACCGGCCGAACCAGGGTGGCAGTACCGGGGACGACCTTCTTAAAGTGGGGCAATGCGCACAGGTGAGCCACTGCCGTCCCTGGGGGATGTCCTCGTCTCCCTCGCCACGGGGGTCTGGCAGTGGGACACGGCCACGGAGATGGTCACCGTGGACGCGGAGGCGGCGCGGCTGCTGGGACTGCCCGCCCGCCCCGCCACCCTCACCGAGAACCAGGCCCGTGCCCGGATGCACCCCTCGGACTGGCACGAGATCACCGGAGTCATCCCGCTCGCCGTGGCCCGCGGCACGCTCGCCGAGGTGCGCATCCGGGTCGTGGACGCGGAGGGCCGCACCGTCCGGGTGGTGCGGAGCCGGTCCAAGCCGGCCTACGACCGGGACCGGGGGGCGTACGAGCTGGTCGGCACCCTTCAGGAGGTCATCGAGCCGGCGCCGGGCACGTCCTCGGCGCGCAGCGCGATCACCGGGGACTGGCGGCGCTCCCGCGAGGCGTTCCTGCTGGACGCGGGCCGCGCGCTGGCCGAGGCGCGGTCGACGGCGGAGGTGCTGCGGGTCGCGGCCACGCTGTCCATGCCGGGCTTCTCCCCGGACGGGCTCGCGGTGTTCGCCGTGGAGGGCGACCGGCTGACGATCATCGGCCAGCACGGCTACCTCCCGGGCGACCACGCCCCCTTCACCCAGATGCCGCTGTCCACGGACTATCCGGCCGCCGAGGTGGTCCGTACCGGCCAGGCCGTCTATCTCTCCACGCCGGGCGAGTACCGGGACCGCTATCCGACCACCTGGCCGCTGGCCGAGCGGTTCGGGCGCTGCTCGTGGGCGTTCCTGCCGCTGACGCTGGGCGGGCGGACGCGGGGCGCGTGGATGGCGGCGTTCAGCGACCGGGTGGCGTTCACCCCGGACGAGCGGGCGGTGCTGACCACGGTCGCCCGGATGCTGGCGCAGGCGCTGACACGGGCGAGCGACGCGGAGACCCAGCGAGAGCTGTCCGAGGGGCTCCAGCGGTCGATGATGCCCTCGCTGCTCCCGGAGATCCCCGGCATGGACGTGGCCGCGCGCTACATCCCGACCGGCGGCGGACTCCAGGTGGGCGGCGACTGGTACGACATGATCCCGCTGCCCGGCGGGAGCTCCTCGGCCACCGCGCAGGGCGGCAGGTTCGCGCTGGTCATCGGGGACGTGCAGGGACACGACGTGCGGGCGGCGGGCCTGATGGGCCAGCTCCGGATCGCGCTGCGGGCGTACGCCGCGGAGGGGCACCGACCGGACGCGGTGCTCTCCCGCGCCTCCCGCTTCCTGCACGGCATCACCCACGACGACCACACGACCGACCTGCGCTTCGCCACCTGCCTGTACGCGGAGGCAGACCCGGCGACCGGACGCCTGGAGGTGGCACGCGCCGGGCACCCGGAGCCGGTGATCCGGCTGCCCGACGGCACGGTGGTGCTCAGGCCGGCCGCGGGCGGGCTGCCGCTGGGCGTCGATCCGGACGGGGACTATCCGACGACCCGGTTCACGCTGGAGCCCGGCGAGACCATGATGCTGTGCACCGACGGCCTGATCGAGACCGGCGGCCACGACATGGAGAGCGGCTGGCGGCGCATCAGGGCGATCCTCGAGGAGTACAACGCCAAGGAGCCGGAGCGCGAAAGCGGCCTGGAGGGGCTCGCGGACGCGCTGGTGCAGGGGGTGCACGGGCCCTCCTCGCACCACACCACCGGCCCGCTGACCGACCGCCGCGAGGACGACATCGCGGTGCTGCTGCTGTTCCGTTCCGGTGAGGGCTGGGGGCGCGACGGCCCGGCGCACACGGCCCGGACCCAGGTGCGCAGCACGCTGCTGTCGGTGGCGCAGGACGAGCCGGAGCGCATCGCGGAGGCCCGCCAGCACCTGCGCGAGCTGCTGCACGACTGGAGCCCGCCCGAGCAGGTGGACGCGGCGGTGCTGCTGGTCTCCGAGATGATCACCAACGTGCTGGTGCACACCGACGCCGACGCACTGCTGCTCGCGGAGATCTTCGGCGAGCACGACCAGCGGCGGCTGCGCGTCCAGGTCACCGACGGCGGGGACGACCTCCCGCACAAGCGCCGCCCCGGCGAGCTGGCCTCCTCCGGGCGCGGCCTGATGCTGATCGAGATGCTGGCCGACGCCTGGGGGGTCGAGCCGCGCGGCGAGGGCAAGAGCATCTGGTTCGAGCTGTACGAGCGCCCCGGGGACGAGAGAGAGCGGGGAGGGGAGGCTGTAAGGGCTGTCCCGTGATGCCCGGTGGAATCAGCGCGTCGGCGGCGGATGCGGTGCATCGCAGCCGACAACACGGCGAGGCGCCGTAGCTGTCGTCGCGCGCCCGCCGGGGATCACGGGACAGCCCTCAGGGGTCCTCGTGCGGGGTGCCGTAGCGCTCGCGGAGTTCTTGGACGACGCCGAAGACGGCAGCGGTGAGGGGGACCGCGAGGAGCATGCCGAGGATGCCCGCGACGGAGGCGCCCGCGGTGATCGTCAGCATGACCACCGCCGGGTGCATCTGTACGGTGCGGCTCTGGATGGCCGGCTGGAGAACATGCCCCTCCAGCACCTGGACCGCGAGCACAACGCCGAGCGCCCAGAGCGCGATCACGAGACCCCGGTCCGCGAGCGCGACCAGGACGGCGACCGCGCCGGAGAGGAAGGCGCCGAGGTAGGGGATGTACGCGGCGACGAAGACGAGCGCGCCGAGGCCCACCGCGCCGGGTACGCGCAGGACCAGCAGGCCGACGGTGATGCAGACGGCGTCGATGAGCGCGATGATCGTCGTCCCGCGCATGAACCCCTCGACCGCCTCGAAGGCCCGGCGCGCCATGGCCTCCACCACGTCGGCGGTACCCGCGGGGGCGAAGCCGCGCAGGGAGCGCAGGGCGCGGGGGGAGTCGCGCAGGAAGAAGAAGACCAGCAGCAGGGCGAGGACGGCGATGGCGATGGTCTCGCCGACCACGCTGACGCCGCTGATGACGTTGGAGACGGCGGTGCCGCCGAACTTGCCGAGCAGTTCGCGGGCGTTGCCGGCCAGGTCGTCCAGGCCGGTGCCGGCGGCGCCGAAGTGCCGGGCCACGGCCCTGGCCGCCTGGCGGAGGGACGCCACGATCTCGTCGCCGGTGTCCACGAGCGCGGCGACCACGATGTAGACCGCGCCACCGACCACCGCCACGACGGCCACGCAGGTCAGCGCGGCGGCGAGGCTGGCGTTCAGCCTCATCCTGAGCAGCCAGCGGTACAGCGGGCCCAGCAGGGCGGTGCCGAGCAGGGCCAGCAGTACGGGGGTGACGGCGGTACGCAGTTCCCCGCACAGCCGGATGCCGACCCACCCGAGGGCGGCGGCCAGCAGCAGCACGGCGCACCAGGCGGCGAACCGGCGCACGGGTACGGGGAGCAGCGACACGCCTCCAGCGGAGCACGCCAGGATTCCGCTGTCCTGCCACGGCAGGCCGGGTGGGTGAGATCCGCGTCTCTCCGTGTGCCGTACCAGGGGGCCGCGGCCCCCTGGTACGGCGGTTCACATCAGCCCTGCGGGCCCTTCTCCGTCATGCCGTGCACCGCCGGCACCGTGCCCAGGCGGCCCTTCTGGAAGTCCTCGAAGGCCTGCATGAGCTGGTCCTTGGTGTTCATGACGAACGGGCCGTAGTGGGCCATGGGCTCACGGATGGGCTGTCCGCCGAGGAGGACGACCTCCAGGTCCGGGGTGTGGGAGTCCTGCTGCTCGTCCGCGCGGACGGTCAGCGCGGACCCGGAGCCGAAGACCGCCGTCTGCCCGGTGCGCACCGGACGGCGCTCCGCGCCCACCGAACCGCGCCCGGCGAGGACGTAGGCGAGGCCGTTGAAGTCCTCGCGCCACGGCAGGGTGATCTCGGCGCCCGGCGCCACCGTCGCGTGGATCATGGTGATCGGCGTGTGGGTGATGCCGGGACCCGCGTGGCCGTCCAGCTCACCGGCGATGACGCGCAGCAGCGCGCCGCCGTCGGGGGAGGTGAGCAACTGGACGCTGCCGCCCCGGATGTCCTGGTAGCGCGGCGCCATCATCTTGTCCTTGGCGGGGAGGTTCACCCAGAGCTGGAGCCCGTGGAAGAGACCGCCCGACATGACCAGGTGCTCCGGCGGGGCCTCGATGTGCAGCAGGCCCGAGCCGGCGGTCATCCACTGGGTGTCGCCGTTGGTGATGGTGCCGCCACCGCCGTTGGAGTCCTGGTGGTCGAAGATGCCGTCGATGATGTAGGTGACGGTCTCGAAGCCGCGGTGCGGGTGCCAGGGGGTGCCCTTGGGCTCGCCCGGCGCGTACTCCACCTCGCCCATCTGGTCCATCATGATGAACGGGTCGAGGTGGCGGTAGTTGATCCCGGCGAAGGCGCGGCGCACCGGGAACCCCTCGCCCTCGAAGCCGCTCGGCGCGGTGGTCACGGTGAGCACCGGACGCGACACGGCGTCGGCGGACGCGGTCACACGGGGCAGCGTCAACGGGTTCTCGACGGTCACTGCAGGCATGGTCGGTACCTCCTTGTGGACCCAGTTTAGTTGAGCGTTGAACTTTTCGCCAGCCACAACACGGCAGGCCCGGAGGTGATTCCCTCCGGGCCCGACCTGATCCGAACGAGAGGCGGCGCCTAGCCGTACATACGGCGCATGGCGAAGTCGACCATCTGCTCCACCGCCTTGGCGTCGAACACCATCCGGTGCTCGCCCTCCATGTCGACCACGAAGCCGTAGCCGGTGGGGAGCAGGTCGATCACCTCGGCGCCGGTGATCACGAAGTACTTGGACTCCTTGCCCGCGTACCGGCGCAGCTCCTTCAGCGAGGTGAACATCGGGATCACCGGCTGCTGGGTGTTGTGCAGGGCGAGGAAGCCGGGGGTGTCGCCGCGCGGGCAGTACACCTTGGACGTGGCGAAGACCTGCTGGAAGTCCTCGGCGGGCATCTGCCCGGTGGTGAAGGCGCGCACCGCGTCCGCCAGCGAGGGCGCGGACGGCTCCGGGTAGAGCGGCGGCTGCTGGCCGTACCCGCCGACACCACCCGGCTGCTGCTGCGGCGGCACGTACTGCTGCTGGGCGCCCACGTTCTGGTCGTAGCCGTACATGGGCGCAAGAGTACCGAGCGCGGGCGGCGGGGTCAGGCGAGCGGTAGAGGCTTCTCACACCCGCCGGGGTTGCGTCTTATTACCGGCGGGTAGCATCATCGTAGTCACCTGTTGGTACGTGATCAGCCGCGAGGAGTCAGTGCCTCGCCGAGTCCGTGATGGAGTCACCATGGGGCACTACAAGTCCAACCTCCGCGACATCGAGTTCAACCTCTTCGAAGTCCTGGGCCGCGAGAAGCTGTACGGCACCGGCCCGTTCGAGGAGATGGACACCGACACCGCGAAGTCCGTCCTCGCGGAGCTGACCCGTCTCTCGGAGAACGAGCTGGCCGAGTCCTTCGTGGACGCCGACCGCAACCCCCCGGTCTTCGACCCCGAGACGAACACCGCCCCGGTCCCGGCCTCCTTCAAGAAGAGCTACAAGTCCTTCATGGACTCGGAGTACTGGCGGCTCGGCCTGCCCGAGGAGATCGGCGGCACCAGCACCCCGCCGTCCCTGATCTGGGCCTACGCGGAGCTGGTGCTCGGCGCCAACCCGGCCGTCTGGATGTACTCCTCCGGCCCGGCGTTCGCGCGCATCCTCTTCGAGGAGGGCACCGAGGAGCAGAAGCAGTGGGCGAAGATCGCGGTCGAGAAGACCTGGGGCTCCACCATGGTCCTCACCGAGCCGGACGCCGGTTCGGACGTGGGCGCCGGCCGCACCAAGGCCGTGCAGCAGGAGGACGGCTCCTGGCACATCGAGGGCGTGAAGCGCTTCATCACCTCCGGTGAGCACGACATGGAGGAGAACATCCTCCACTACGTCCTCGCCCGTCCCGAGGGTGCCGGCCCCGGCACCAAGGGCCTCTCCCTCTTCCTCGTGCCGAAGTACCACTTCGACGGCGAGACCGGCGAACTGGGCGAGCGCAACGGCGTCTACGCCACCAACGTCGAGCACAAGATGGGCCTCAAGGCCTCCAACACCTGCGAGATGACGTTCGGCGACCGTCACCCGGCCGTGGGCTGGCTGATCGGTGACAAGCACGACGGCATCCGCCAGATGTTCCGCATCATCGAGTTCGCCCGCATGATGGTCGGCACGAAGGCCATCTCGACCCTGTCGACCGGCTACCTCAACGCGCTGGAGTACGCCAAGGAGCGCGTCCAGGGTCCCGACCTGGCGAACTTCATGGACAAGAAGGCGCCGAAGGTCACCATCACCCACCACCCCGACGTGCGCCGCTCCCTGATGACGCAGAAGGCGTACGCGGAGGGCATGCGCGCCCTGGTGCTGCACACCGCTGCCGTCCAGGACACCATCGCGCTCAAGGAGGCGAACGGTGAGGACGCCTCCACCGAGCACGCGCTGAACGACCTGCTCCTGCCGATCGTGAAGGGCTACGGCTCCGAGAAGGGCTACGAGCAGCTCGCGCAGTCGCTCCAGACCTTCGGCGGCTCCGGGTTCCTCCAGGAGTACCCGATCGAGCAGTACATCCGCGACGCCAAGATCGACACCCTCTACGAGGGCACCACCGCGATCCAGGGCCAGGACTTCTTCTTCCGGAAGATCGTCCGCAACCAGGGCACCGCGCTGAACGGTCTGGCCGAGGACATCAAGAAGTTCCTGGAGCTGGCCACCGGCGGCGAGGAGCTGGCGGGCGCCCGCGAGCACCTGGCCAAGGCGGCCGTGGAGCTGGAGGCGATCGTCGGCCTGATGCTGACCGACCTCGCCGCCACCGAGCAGGACGTCAAGAACATCTACAAGGTGGGCCTCAACACCACCCGCCTGCTGATGGCCTCCGGTGACGTGGTCGTCGGCTACCTCCTGCTGCGCGGCGCGGCCGTGGCCGCCGAGAAGCTTCAGACGGCCTCGGCGAAGGACAAGGCGTTCTACACCGGCAAGATCGCGGCGGCGAAGTTCTTCGCGGCCAACGTCCTGCCCGGCGTCACCCTGGCCCGCAAGGTCGCCTCCGGTGTCGACCTGGACCTGATGGAGCTGGACGAGGCCGCCTTCTAGTCCCCGTCCCTCTTCCCGGACACCCCGCGCGGGCCCGCTGCCTCCTTCCGGAGGGCGGGCCCGCGCTCGTCGTTAAGGTAAAGGCCATGAGCGCACCGTCCCGTTTCCACCGCGGCCACACCGACGACCTGATCGCCTTCCTGACGGCGAGCCCGACGCCGTACCACGCCGTGGCGGACGTCGCCGCGCGCCTGGAGGAGGCAGGCTTCACGCAGGTCTCCGAGACCGAGGCGTGGGACACCCCCGCGGGCACCGGCAGCGGGGGGCGGTACGTGCTGCGCGGCGGCGCGGTCGTCGCCTGGTACGTCCCCGAGGGCGCCACCCCGCACACCCCCTTCCGGATCGTCGGTGCGCACACCGACTCCCCGAACCTCCGGGTCAAGCCCGAGCCCGACAGCGGGGCGCACGGCTGGCGCCAGGTCGCGGTGGAGATCTACGGCGGCCCGCTGATGAACTCCTGGCTCGACCGCGACCTCGGCCTCGCCGGCCGGCTCACCCTGCGCGACGGCGGCTCCGTCCTGGTGGACGTCGACCGCCCGCTGCTGCGGGTGCCGCAGCTCGCCATCCACCTGGACCGCTCGGTCTCGGCGGACGGCCTCAAGCTCGACAAGCAGCGCCACCTCCAGCCCGTCTGGGGCCTCGGCGACGACGTCCGCGAGGGCGACCTGATCGCCTTCCTGGAGGAGGAGGCCGGGCTGGAGACCGGTTCGGTGGCGGGCTGGGACCTGATGACCTATCCGGTCGAGGCGCCCGCCTACCTCGGCCGAAACCGCGAACTTGTCGCCGGGCCCCGGATGGACAACCTGCTGTCCGTGCACGCCGGCACGGCCGCTCTGATCGCCGCCGCCACCTCCGGTGAACCCCTGGCCCACATCCCCGTACTGGCCGCCTTCGACCACGAGGAGAACGGCTCCCAGTCCGACACCGGCGCCGACGGCCCGCTCCTCGGCAGCGTCCTGGAGCGCTCGGTGTTCGCGCGCGGCGGCTCCTACGAGGACCGCGCCCGTGCCTTCGCCGGCACCGTCTGCCTCTCCTCCGACACCGGGCACGCCGTGCACCCCAACTACGCGGAGCGGCACGACCCCACGCACCACCCGCGGATCAACGGCGGCCCGATCCTCAAGGTGAACGTCAACAACCGCTACGCCACGGACGGTTCGGGCCGCGCGGTGTTCGCCGCCGCGTGCGAGCGGGCCGGGGTGCCGTTCCAGACGTTCGTCTCGAACAACTCGATGCCCTGCGGCACCACCATCGGTCCCATCACCGCCGCCCGCCACGGCATCAGCACCGTTGACATCGGTGTCGCCATCCTCTCCATGCACAGCGCGCGCGAACTGTGCGGCGCAGAGGACCCGTTCCTCCTCGCCGAGGCCCTGACGGCCTTTCTGGAGGCTTAGTCGACAGCGCGGTCGGGTGGCTAACCGGCCGGATGGGGGGTACCCGCTGTACGGGACCGGAGATTCCGGAACCGGATAGGGGAGGCGGGATCTCATGGGCCTCGGCGGATGCATCATCCTCATAGCCGTGGGAGCGATCCTCACGTTTGCCACCGACTGGCATATGAGCGGCGTCAACCTCGACCTGGTCGGCGTCATCTTCATGGCCGCCGGTCTCATCGGTCTGGTGACCTTCAGCGGCATCGCCCGGCGCCGCCGCGTGGTGGTCCCGCCCACCCAGGTCGTGGAGCAGGAGCGGCACCACACGGCGCGCGACGGCTACTCGGACGGCTACGGCGCCTGATTCAGCGCCCGGCACCCGCGTCCAGGCCCGCCAGCACCAGCGGCAGGCGGTCCGCGGCACCCTCGACGAGACGCACCGGGACGCCCCAGTCCTGCTGGTGCACGTGGCAGGCGGGGTACTCGTTCGCCGGGTCGTCGTCGCAGGAGGCGGCCATCGCGGAGACGTGCAGCACGCCCTCGCCGACGGCCGGATCCAGCTCCAGCTCCCGGCTCAGGTCGCTGTCCGCGCCGTCTCCCCCCAGCAGCAGCCCGGGCGGGGTCGCGGAGACCAGCAGACGGGTCGAGGGGCCGTAGCGGGTGTCCAGCTTCTGGCCCGCCGGGGCCTCAAAGATCACGTCCAGCCGCAGCCGGCCGGGAGCCACCTCGGTCGCCTCGCGCTGCGTGCGGTGGGCCACCGCCTCCACGCGCACCGCCTCCTCGGGCAGGCGCAGCCGGGTCAGCCGGTGGCGGGCGGACTCCACCACCACGATGTCGTCGCCGGCCAGCACCGCGTCGCTGGGCTCGCGCAGATCGGTGGCCAGCGTGGTGACCTCGCCGGTGGCGGGGTCGTAGCGGCGCAGGGCGTGGTTGTAGGTGTCGGCCACGGCGACCGAGCCGTCCGGCAGCGCGGTGACGCCCAGCGGATGCTGGAGCAGGGCCTGCCCGGCCTCTCCGTCCCGGTGGCCGAAGTCGAACAGACCGGTGCCGACGGCGGTGTGCACGGCGCCGTCCGGGTCGACCCAGCGCAGCGCGGAGGTCTCGGAGTCCGCGAGCCACAGCCGCTCGTCGGTCGCCGCGAGCCCCGAGGGCTGCGCGAACCACGCCTCGGCGCCGGGCCCGTCGACCAGGCCCTCGTTGGTGGTACCGGCCGCGACCTGGACGGTCCCCGCCGCCGGGTCGTAGGTCCAGAGCTGGTGCACGCCCGCCATGGCGATCCACACCCTGCCGCCGAAGAGGGCCACGTCCCACGGTGAGGACAGCGCGACCTCGCGGGCCGGTCCCGAGGTGGGGGCACCCTGCATCCACTGCCTGCCGGTGCCGGCCAGGGTGGTGACCGCTCCGGAGGCGGGGTCCAGGCGGCGCAGGGCGTGGTTCACGGTGTCGGCGACGACCACGGAGCCGTCCGCCAGCAGCGCGAGGCCCTGCGGCTCGTTGAACGACGCCTGCCCGGCGGGACCGTCCGCGAAGCCGCGCCCACCGGTGCCGATCCGGCGCACCACGCTCTCGCCGTCCTCGGCCAGCTCGACCAGCTGGTGCCGCGTGGTGTCGCTGACCAGGAAGTTCCCCGAGGGCAGCAGCAGCGCCTTGCCGGGGAAGCGCAGCACGGTCGGCTCCGGCTCCGGCGCCACATAGGGGCCGTCGCCCCGGCGCAGGGTGCCCTTGGCCTCGTGCTCGGCCTCCAGCTCCTCCACCAGCCGCTCGATGGCGTGCACATGGCCCTCGCCGGCGTGCTGGGCGACCACGTACCCCTCCGGGTCGATCACCACCAGGGTCGGCCAGGCGCGTACCGCGTACTGCTTCCAGGTGGCAAGCTCCGGGTCGTCCAGTACGGGGTGCTCCACGCCGTACCGCTCGACCGCGTCCACGACCGCCTGGTGCTCGGCCTCGTGCACGAACTTCGGGGAGTGCACACCGACCACGACCACCGTGTCCCGGTGCCGCTCCTCCAGCTCCCGCAGCTCGTCCAGGACGTGCAGGCAGTTGATGCAGCAGAACGTCCAGAAATCGAGGACGACGATGCGTCCTCGCAGGTCGGCCAGGGTGTACTGCCGATCGCCGGTGTTCAGCCAGCCGCCCTTGCCGACCAGCTCGGGAGCACGGACACGGACGCGTCGGGAAGCGGAGTCGTTCATGCTTCAAGGGTGCCACCCGGCGGGGCGGGGATCAGTCCAGGGGGTGTCCCCTCGTCCGCCGCTGCCGCCCTCGCCGCCCGCGACGAGGACGGCGCCCGTCCGGCCGCTTGAGACCGTTCGGGCGCGTGTCGCGGTGAGGAACACCTCCAGCCGGGGAAGCGCTTCTGACATGAGACTCCTCGTGCGCGACCGGCTGCTGGGCATCGGCGACGACTACTGGATCGAGGACGAGAACGGCCGGAAGGTCTTCCTCGTCGACGGCAAGGCGATGCGGCTGCGGGACACCTTCGAGCTGAAGGACACCGCGGGCGATGTCCTGATCGACATCCACCAGAAGATGTTCGCCCTGCGCGACACCATGGTGATCCAGCGGGACGGCGAGGACCTCGCCACCGTCCGCCGCAAGCGCCTCTCCCTGCTGCGCAACCACTACCGCGTGGAACTGGTCGACGGCACCGAGCTCGACATCAGCGGAAAGATCCTCGACCGCGAGTTCGCCGTCGAGTACCGGGGCGAACTCCTCGCGGTGATCTCCCGCCGCCTGCTCACCGTCCGCGACACCTACGGGGTCGACGTCGTACGGGAGGACGCCGACCCGGCGCTGCTCATCGCGGTGGCGGTGTGCGTGATCCACCTGGCGGAGAAGGAGCGGGAGGACGACTGAGTTCAGCGGCGGGGCGGTTCCATGCCGAGGACCCGGTCCTTCAGCGCGGGGAACTGCTCACGGGTCGCGTGGACCTTCGCCGGGTCGAACTCCACCGTGAGCACCTCCTCGTCCGGGCCCGCCTCCGCCAGTACCTCGCCCCACGGGTCCACCACGATCGAGTGACCCGCCTGGGCGACTCCCGCGTGCGTACCGGCCGTTCCACAGGCGAGGACGTACGCCTGGTTCTCCACCGCGCGTGCCCGGGCCAGCAGCGTCCAGTGCGCGCGGCGGCGCTCGGGCCAGCCCGCGGAGACGACCAGGGTCTCGGCGCCCGCCTCGGTGAGGGTGCGGAAGAGTTCGGGGAAGCGGAGGTCGTAGCAGGTGGCGAGGCCGACGGTGGTCTCCGGCAGGGCGACGGTGACCGGTTCGTGCCCGGCGCCCATCAGCACGGCCTCGCCCTGGTCGAAGCCGAACCGGTGGATCTTCCGGTAGGCGGCGGCGAGTGCACCGGAGGGCGAATGGACGAGCGCGGTGTTGTAGAGGGTGCCGTCGGGGTCCCGCTCCGGGATCGACCCGGCGTGCAGCCAGACGCCCGCGTCCCCCGCCGCCCGGGCCATCGCCTCGTGCGTGGGGCCCGCCAGCGGCTCGGCCTCGGTGGCGAAGGCGTCGTAGGCGAACGCCCCGGTGGTCCACAGCTCGGGCAGCACCACGAGGTCCGCACCCGCCTGGGCGCGTACGAGGCCCGCCGCGCGCAGGCGCCGTTCGGCAACGGATTCGCCCTCGTCCACACGGATCTGGATCAGCGAGGCGCGCACACTACCACCGTCCTGGCGTTCGAGTCGTTCCCACGGGCCTACGATCGTCACACGAAAGCACTGCCGGGGGGTATCGGAGCAGCGTAACTTGGGGGTCCCCCCTCCTCGCGCAAGCCGGGAGCGTGGGGGTCCTCCAGACACCCGCCCAGTGCAGCCGCTGATTCTGCCCGTGTACCGACCGCCGAGGGGTCCTGTTCCGTGAGTCTGCATCCCACCCTCCAGCCCTACGCCGACGCCTGGAACCACTCGATCGACGCGATATCCGAGCTGGTGAACTCGCTGGCCGAGGCCGAGTGGAACCGGCGTACGCCGTGCCCCGGGTGGTCGGTGCGGGACGTGGTCTCCCACGTCATCGGGCTGGACTGCGAGATGCTCGGCGACCCCCGGCCGATCCACACACTGCCCCGCGACCTCTTCCACGTCACCAACGAGGCGCAGCGGTACATGGAGATGCAGGTCGACGTGCGCCGCCACCACACGGCACCGGAGATGACGTCCGAGCTGGAGTACACGGTCATCCGGCGCAACCGGCAGATCCGCAACGAGTCCCGGCAGCCCGACACCGTCGTCCGGGGTCCGATGGGCAAGGAAATCACCCTCGAACTCGCCATGCGGATGCGGGCGTTCGACGTCTGGGTGCACGAGCAGGACCTGCGCACCGCGCTCGGCCGACCGGGCAACCTGGACTCGCCCGGCGCACTGGTCGCCCGTGACCAGCTGCTGGCGGAGCTGCCCAAGGTGGTCGCCAAGAAGGCGGAGGCGCCGCGCAGTTCGGCGATCGTCTTCGACGTGCACGGGCCGCTGGAGTTCCTGCGCACGATCCGCGTCGACATCCAGGGCCGGGGCACGCTGGAGACGGCACCCGCGCTCGGCCCCGCCGCGAGCTTCAGCCTCGACTGGGAGACGTACTTCCGGCTGGCCTGCGGGCGGATCGGCGCGGAGGCGGCGGGCGACCGCGTCAAGACCGAGGGCGACCCGGAACTGACGGCGGCGATCCTGCGGAACTTCGCGGTCACGTCCTGACCGTCGACCGGGTGCCGGCGGCCCGGGCCGCCGTTACCGTCCCTGCCATGACCACCCGCAACCGGCTCACCTTCCACGGCCCCCTCTCCTCCGCCCGCGCCGACGCGATCGTCGACCGCCTCTCCGCGAACCGCCCCCGCACCGTCCTCGACATCGGCTGCGGATGGGGCGAACTGCTGCTCCGCGTGCTGGAGGCGGTCCCCAAGGCCCGGGGCACGGGGGTCGACCTCGACGAGACCGACCTGGCCCGGGGGCGCCGGTCGGCCGCGGAGCGGGGCCTGGCGGGACGCGTCGGCTTCCTGGCGGAGTCCGCCCGCGACACCGCCCACGGACCCGCCGACCTGGTCCTCTGCCTGGGCGCGAGCCACGCCCTGTCCGACGCCGACTGCCCCACGTCACAAGCACTGCGATCCCTGCGCCGTCTGGTCTGCGACAACGGCCGAGTCCTCCTGGGCGAGGCCTTCTGGGAACGCCGGCCCACCCCTGCCGAACTGGCGGGCATGTGGCCGGGCGCCGCCGAGTCCCACCACCACACCCTTCCCGCCCTCCTCGACCTCGCCGTCGCGTCCGGCTTCCGCCCCGAGTGGACGGAAACAGCGACCCTCTCGGAGTGGGAGCACTTCGAGTCGGGTTACCAGGCCGACCAGGAGGTCTGGCTCGCCGCCCACCCGGAGGCGGTCGAGGTCCGCGAACGCCTGGACCGCCACCGGGCGCAGTGGATGAACTACCGGGGGGTCCTGGGTATGGCCTATCTGACGCTGGTACCGGTCCTGCGCTGAGCGCCGGCCGGCTACACCGCGGGTACGTGCACCGTCTCCACCCGGCTCGCCACCAGCCGTTCCTCCTCGCGCCGGGCCGCCCGGGTGCGCAGGCGGAGGATCTGGCTGAGTCCCAGGGCCTGGAGGGCGAAGACGGCGCAGAAGGCGACGGAGTAGTCGTCGCCGGTGGCGTCGAGCAGGACACCGACGGCGAAGAGGGTGGTCATGGAGGCGATGAAGCCGCCCATGTTGGTGATGCCGGAGGCGGTGCCCTGGCGCTCGGGCGGGTTGGCGGGCCGGGCGAAGTCGAAGCCGAGCATGGAGGCGGGGCCGCAGGCGCCGAGCACCACGCACAGCACCAGCAGCAGCGCCATCGGCGCGTGCGCGCCCGGCCAGGCGAGGGTCAGCGCCCACATCACGGCGGTCGCGGCGACCGTACCGAGGGCCAGCGGGAACCGGGCCGCGTGGTGCCGGGCGACGACCTGGCCGTAGACGAGCCCGATCACCATGTTGGAGAGCACGACCAGGGTGAGCAGCTCACCCGCGGTCGCCCGGCTGAGCCCCTGCGCCTGCACCAGGAACGGCAGCCCCCACAGCAGCAGGAAGACCATCGCCGGGAACTGGGTGGTGAAGTGCACCCACATCCCCAGCCGGGTGCCGGGCTCCCGCCACGCCTCCGCGATCTGCCGGCGCACGTACGCGGCGCCCTGGTGCGTGGAGGGCTCCGGCGCGTACCCCTCGGGGTGGTCCTTGAGGAACAGCAGCGTCAGCACCAGCACGACCACGCCCGCGAACGCGCTGCCCGCGAACGCCGTGGTCCAGCCGAGCCCGTGCAGCAGGCGGGCCAGCGCCAGGGTCGAGACGAGGTTGCCCGCCATGCCGACCAGCCCGGCGAGCTGGGCGACGAAGGGGCCGCGCCGGGCCGGGAACCAGCGGGTGCCGAGCCGCAGCACGCTGATGAACGTCATCGCGTCCCCGCAGCCCAGCAGCGCGCGGGAGGCGAGGGCGGTGCCGTACGACGGGGAGAAGGCGAAGCCGAGCTGCCCGGCCGTGAACAGCACCGCGCCCATGCACAGCACCTTCTTCGTGCCGAGCCGGTCCACCAGGAGGCCGACGGGTATCTGCATGCCCGCGTACACGAGCAGTTGCAGGATCGAGAACGTCGACAGCGCGGAGGCGTTCACGTGGAAGCGGTCCGCCGCGTCCAGGCCGGCCACCCCGAGCGAGGTGCGGAAGATGACGGCGACGAAGTAGACCGCGACGCCCAGGGACCAGACGGCGACTGCCCGGCGGCCGCCCGGAGGATCACCCGGCAGGACGGTCGTGGCCCGGCTCATCGGACCTCCCCGCGTGCCAGCCCGGAGAACCAGCCGACGTGCCGGTGCACCAGGCCGACCGCCGCCTCCGCGTCCCCGGCGCGCAGCGCCGCCAGGATCCCGGCGTGCTCGGTGAGGGTCTTGGCGATCCGGTCGGGGTGCGAGTGCATCACGGCCACGCCCATCCGGAGCTGGCGGTCGCGCAGCTGGTCGTAGAGGCGGGAGAGGATCTCGTTCCCGCCGCTGCGCACGATCTCGGCGTGGAAGCAGCGGTCGGTGACGGCGGCGGCGGCGAAGTCGCCCGCCGCGGCCTGCTCCCGCTGCCGCTGGAGCAGCTCGGCGAGCCGGTCCAGCAGGGCCGGCGGCGCGGGGACCGCCTTGCGGGCGGCGTGCTCCTCGACCAGCAGCCGGGTCTCCACCACGTCGGCGATCTCCTGCGCGGAGACCGGCAGGACCAGCGCGCCCTTCTTCGGGTACAGCCGGATCAGTCCCTCGGCCTCCAGCCGCAGCAGCGCCTCGCGGACGGGGGTGCGGGACACCCCCACCATCTCGGCCAGCTCGCCTTCGGTGAGCAGGGTGCCGCCCTCGTACCGGCGGTCGAGGACGCCCTGTTTGACGTGGGTGTAGACGCGGTCGGCGGCGGGGGGCCGTCTGGTGGCCGTTTGCATGCCCACAGGATAGATACAACAGACCGGGGCGGGGTGCCGTGGTCCAGCATGCGGATGCGGGTGAAGGGACGTCAGGGGAGGCCGGAAATTTCCTTCGCACGGAGTGCAACCATGGGGGCCGTTCACTTGTCACACAGGTGCGGCCCTCCTTTCAGGGCACCTCAACTAGGCCGCATTCCAAGGGCATTTCAGACAATCGAGGTATTTCGCTTTGATTACCGGCATCAAGGGCTCCTCCCTCCGCAGGGCCGCCGCCGTCGCCGTCGCGTCCGGCGCGCTGCTCACCACCAGTGCCCTCACCGCAGCGCCCGCGCAGGCCGCCTCCGCGCCTTCGATCGTGGCCGCGGGCGGCTACGCGATGAACAACTCCACCGGCGCCTCGCTGTACAGCAAGGCCGCGGACACCCGCCGCTCCACCGGCTCCACCACCAAGATCATGACCGCGAAGGTCGTCCTGGCGCAGCCGAACCTGAACCTGGACGCCAAGGTCACCATCCCCAAGGGCGCCAGCGACTACATCGTCGCCAACAACGCGTCCTCGGCCGGCCTGATCGTCGGTGACAAGGTCACCGTCCGCCAGCTCCTCTACGGGCTGATGCTGCCGTCCGGCTGCGACGCCGCGTACGTCCTCGCGGACAAGTACGGCTCGGGCAGCACGCACTCCGCGCGCGTGAGTTCCTTCCTCGGCAAGATGAACTCCGCCGCGAAGGCCCTCGGCCTGAAGAACACGCACTTCGATTCCTTCGACGGCATCGGCAAGGGCTCGAACTACTCGACCCCGCGCGACCTGACGAAGATCGCCAGCAGCGCGATGAAGAGCGCCAACTTCCGCGCGATCGTCAAGACCAAGTCGTACACGGCGAGGACGGTCACCAAGACCGGCAGCACGCGCACGATGAAGGCGTGGACCAACACCAACACGCTGCTGAGCAGCTACAGCGGCACCATCGGCGTCAAGACCGGCTCCGGTCCCGAGGCCAAGTACTGCCTCGTCTTCGCCGCCACCCGCAACGGCAGGACGGTCATCGGCACGGTCCTCGCGTCGTCCTCCGTCACCCAGCGCGGTACGGACGCGACCAAGATCCTGAACTACGGCTTCAGCAAGTAGGCCGCGCCGTTTCGACGGAAACAGGGCCCGTCCGCACGGCGTGAACCGTGCGGACGGGCCCTGTCCCTTTCGGGCCGGGAACCCGACCGGAGTCGGGGTCCCGGCACCTCCACAGATGCGACGGGCCTGTCAGGCCCAGGAGATGAGTCGCTTCGGCTGTTCCAGGATCGCCGCCACGTCCGCGAGGACCTTGGAGCCGAGTTCACCGTCGACCAGGCGGTGGTCGAAGCTGAGGGCGAGGGTGGTCACCTGACGGGGCTTCACCTTGCCCTTGTGGACCCACGGCTGGAGCTTGATAGCGCCGACCGCGAGGATCGCGGACTCGCCGGGGTTGAGGATCGGCGTACCGGTGTCGACGCCGAAGACGCCGACGTTGGTGATGGTCACCGTGCCGCCCTGCATCGCCGCCGGGGACGTCCTGCCCTCGCGGGCCGTGGTCACCAGCTCGCCCAGCGCAGCGGACAACTGCGGGAGCGTCTTGTCCTGCGCGTCCTTGACGTTGGGCACGATCAGGCCGCGCGGAGTCGCCGCCGCGATGCCCAGGTTGACGTAGTGCTTGAGCACGATCTCCTGGGCGGCCTCGTCCCAGGACGCGTTGACCTCGGGGTTGCGCTTGATCGCGACCAGCAGGGCCTTGGCGATCAGCAGCAGCGGGTTCACCCGCAGCCCCTGGAACTCCTTGTCCTGCTTCAGCTCCTCGACCAGCTTCATCGTCCGCGTCACGTCCACCGTCACGAACTCCGTGACATGCGGCGCCGTGAACGCCGAGCCGATCATCGCCTGCGCGGTCGCCTTGCGGACCCCCTTGACCGGGATGCGCGTCTCCCGCGCGGAGTCGTACACCGCGACGGCGGGCGCCGGCGCGGTCGCCTGCACGGCGGCCGGGGCGGGGGCCGGGGCCTCGACGACCGTCTCGACCGGGGCCACCGCCGCGTGCACGTCCTCGCGGGTGATGATGCCGCCCGGCCCGGACGGGGTGACCCGCGCCAGGTCGACGCCCAGGTCCTTGGCCAGCTTGCGCACCGGCGGCTTGGCCAGCGGGCGCTCCTTCACCGGCGCGGCACCGTGCCCGTTCAGCCCGGCCGGCGCGGCGGCCGCCGCCTCGGCCCCCTTGCGGGGACGCCGCTTGGTGGAGGAGACGGCGACCCCGTACCCCACCAGCACCGGGGTACGGCCCTGCGGCTCGGCCTCCTCGGCGGGCGCGGGCGCGGGCTCGGCGGGCGCGGCCGGCGCCGGCTCGGGAGCCGCCCCGCCCGACACGTCCACCGCGATGATCGCCGTACCCACGTCGACCGTCGTGCCCTCGGCGAAGCGCAGCTCGCGCACCACCCCGTCGTAGGGGATGGGGAGTTCGACGGCCGCCTTGGCGGTCTCGACCTCGCACACCGCCTGGCCGTCGGTGACCGTGTCCCCGACCTGCACGTACCACTTGAGAATCTCGGCCTCGGTGAGCCCCTCGCCCACGTCCGGCATCTTGAACTCGCGCACGGAAGCTTCCGTCATCGTCGTCACGAAACCTTCCTCAGTACGCAAGGGCGCGGTCGACGGCGTCGAGCACCCGGTCAAGGCCCGGCAGGTACTCGTCCTCCAGGCGCGCCGGCGGGTACGGGGCGTGGTAGCCGCCGACCCGGAGCACCGGAGCCTCCAGGTGGTAGAAGCACCGCTCGGTGATCCGCGCGGCGATCTCCGCGCCGGAGCCGAGGAACACCGGCGCCTCGTGGACGACCACCAGACGGCGGGTCTTCTCGACCGAGGACTGGATGGTGTCGAAGTCCAGCGGGGAGACCGAGCGGAGGTCGAGCACCTCCAGCGACCTGCCCTCCTCGGCGGCCGCCTCCGCCACCTGCTGGCAGAGCTTGACCATGGGGCCGTACGCGGCCAGCGTCAGGTCGGTGCCCTCGCGGACCACGCTCGCCCGGTGCAGCGGGCCGGGGATCAGCTCGGGGTCGACCTCGCCCTTGTCCCAGTAGCGCCGCTTGGGCTCGAAGTAGATCACCGGGTCGTCGCTCTGGATGGCCTGCTGCATCATCCAGTAGGCGTCCGAGGCGTTGGACGGGCTGACCACCTTCAGGCCCGCCACGTGCGCGAACAGCGCCTCGGGGGACTCGGAGTGGTGCTCGACCGCGCCGATGCCGCCGCCGTAGGGGATGCGGATGACGACGGGCATCTTGACCTTGCCCAGCGAGCGGGCGTGCATCTTCGCGAGCTGGGTGACGATCTGGTCGTACGCCGGGAAGACGAAGCCGTCGAACTGGATCTCGACGACCGGGCGGTAGCCGCGCAGGGCCAGGCCGATCGCGGTGCCGACGATGCCGGACTCGGCGAGCGGGGTGTCGATGACCCGCTCCTCGCCGAAGTCCTTCTGGAGGCCGTCGGTCACCCGGAAGACACCGCCGAGCTTGCCGACGTCCTCGCCCATGACCAGGACCTTGGGGTCGGTCTCCAGCGCGCGCCGCAGCGATTCGTTGATCGCCTTGGCCAGAGCCATTTTCTCCGCCATGTCAGTTGCCCCCCTCGGCGTCCGCGAACGACGCCTGGTAGGCGGCGAACTGGGCGCGCTCCTCGTCGACGAGCGCGTGCCCGTCCGCGTACACGTTCTCGAAGATGGCGAAGCGGTCCGGGTCCGGCATGGCGCGGACCGCCTCCCGCACTCGCCTGCCCAGCGCCTCGGACTCGTTCTCCAGTTCCGTGAAGAATCCGTCGTCCGCGTGCTTCGAGGACTCCAGGTAGGCCCGCAGGCGCAGGATCGGGTCCTTCGCCTCCCAGGCGACACGCTCGTCGTCGTGCCGGTAGCGGGTGGGGTCGTCGGAGGTGGTGTGGGCGCCCATCCGGTAGGTGAACGCCTCGACCAGGGTCGGGCCCTCGCCGTTGCGGGCGCGCTCCAGCGCCCAGCGGGTCACGGCGAGGCAGGCCAGCACGTCGTTGCCGTCGACCCGGACGCCGGGGAAGCCGTAGCCCTGGGCGCGCTGGTAGAGCGGGACGCGGGTCTGCTTCTCGGTGGGCTCGGAGATCGCCCACTGGTTGTTCTGGCAGAAGAACACGACCGGGGCGTTGTAGACCGCGGAGAAGGTGAACGACTCCGCCACGTCGCCCTGGCTGGACGCGCCGTCGCCGAAGTAGGCGATCACGGCCGAGTCGGCACCGTCCTTGGCCACGCCCATCGCGTAGCCGGTGGCGTGCAGCGTCTGCGAGCCGATGACGATCGTGTACAGGTGGAAGTTGTTGCTGTTGGGGTCCCAGCCGCCGTTGTTCACACCCCGGAACATGCCGAGCAGGTTGGTCGGGTCGACCCCCCGGCACCAGGCGACGCCGTGCTCGCGGTAGGTCGGGAAGACGTAGTCGTCCTCACGGGTGGCGCGGCCGGAGCCGATCTGGGCGGCCTCCTGGCCGAGCAGCGAGGCCCACAGACCCAGCTCGCCCTGGCGCTGGAGGGCGGTCGCCTCCGCGTCGAAGCGGCGGGTGAGCACCATGTCGCGGTACAGACCGCGCAGCTCGTCGGGGGTGATGCCGGCGACGTAGGCGTCGAACTCGGCGTTCTTGACCCGCTTGCCCTCCGGCGTCAGGAGCTGCACCAGCTCCGGCTCGGTGCCCTGCTTCGCGGTGCTGCGGGTGCTGCGCCCGGTACCGGCGGTACCGGCCTTGCCTGCGGCGCTGCGTCGCGGCTTGCGCGCGGCACTGCTCTCCACGGTCACGTGTGCTCCTCCGTCGTTCCGGCCCACGGGGTTGCCGGTGAGCCTGAGTTCCCCCTTGCCCGGTCGGAGCCGGGGGAGCGGCCACCTCTTCTCGACCACCGGGCACGGGGTGGGTGCCGCTCGGCCGGGAACAGGCGTGACAGGTGCCCCGGCGAGCGCCTGCGGCTTTTAACGTTACCCAGTGCTCCACATTTCTGTGAAACCCCTCCTGACCTGCGATTTTGCTTGGATTTCCAAGTAAATCGACAAGGCCGGGAAGTTCCCTGGTCACAGCCTTGCAGGAGGCCGGAGCAACGGCACGTTATCCCGCGCACCCAGCTCAAAGGAAGAGTCCCGGCGCGTCATCGGGGCCGGTCCGGCATTTCTTTCGCACCGCGCGCGAATTTCGCTCCGGCGGAACAGCGGGACGTTCACCGGGGCGCTTCGGGTGACCGAATGCGACCGCCGACGACTTCCTGTGACAACCCCCAGCTCACGGGGGCTTTGCGTGCCCTAGCATCGGCGGGTGCAGCGCCTTCGTACATCACCCGTCGTGCCCCACGCGCCCCCGCTGGGCACCTTGTTACCCCTGTACGGAGCGGGTGCGGCCCTCGCCTGCGAGCCGGTCGACCAAGGACTGCTCAACCGGGGCTTCCGGGTGCGCACCACGCGGGGCCGATATTTCCTCAAGCACCACTTCGACCCCGACACGGCCGACCCCGACGCCATCGAGCGCCGCCATCTGGCCACCCAGCGCCTCGCCGAGGTGGGAGTCCCGGCCGTCCCGCCGCTCACCCACCGCGAGGGCCGTACGGTCGCGGTCGTCGGCGGTCACGCCTACGCCCTGCATCCCTGGGTCGACGGCGGGCATCTGCACGGCGGCCAGCTCACCCGCTCCGAGAGCGCGCGCCTGGGCGCGCTGCTGGGCGCCGTGCACGCCTGCCTGGAACGTGTGATGCCGCCCAAGGGGCGCACCCGCCCGGCCACGAGCCCGCACCCCGTGGAGAGCGCCGACCCGGCCGACACCTTCGCCCTCATCGACGAGCTGCTGGGCCACGTCCACCGCCACAGACCGGCCGACGCCTTCGACGACCTGGCCCGCCACCGGCTGCTGGAACGCCGGTCGCTGCTGGAGCAGCACACGCACCGCCGCCCGCCGCCCGGCGGCCCGGTGGGGTGGGTGCACGGCGACTTCCATCCGTTCAACCTGCTCTACCGGGGCGGCAGCCCGGCCGCCATCGTCGACTGGGACCGCCTCGGGGTCCAGCCCCGCGCCGAGGAGGCCGTACGCGCGGCCGCGATCTTCTTCGTACGGCCCGCGGGGATGCTGGACCTGCCCAAGGCGCGGGCGTACGCGCGGGCGTACCGGCGCGCGGCGCGCGCCACCCCCTCGGAGCTGGCGGCGGCCGTGCACCGGGTGTGGTGGGAGCGCCTGAACGACTTCTGGATGCTGCGCTGGCACTACGAGCGCGGTGACACCCGCGCCGACTGCCAGTTCCCGGCCGCCTCCGCGCTCGCGGTGTGGTGGACGCGGGAGTACGACGCGGTGTGCGACGCCTTCACGAGCTGACCGCCGCGAGAGCGGTCAGCTGCCGGCCGGCCCGTCCGGGCCCGTTGCAGGGGCCGGCGGGGTCGGCATTCAAGTGCCGGTGGCGCCGGCCGCGTCCGCGCCGGCCGCCGCACCGGCGTCCGTGCCGCCGGCCCCGGCCGTGGAGCCCTGGTCGGTGCCGCCGGCGTTGCCCGTGCCGTCCGTGGTGCCCGCGTCCGTCCCGCCGCCGGCCGTGTCGCCCGTGGCGGGCGGCGAGGTCTGCGGGGCGCTCGGCTGGTCCGAGGTCTGCTGGCCGGTCGGCTCGTCCGTCGGCTCGGCCGTGCCGGGGTCCGTCGGCTGGTAGGACGGGGTGTAGTCCGAGCCGTTGCTCCAGCCGCCCGAGCCGCCCTGGGTGGCCGGGTCGTCCGTCGGCTCCTTGGTGGTGTCGTCGGTGGGCTTCGGGGACGCCTTCTCGTCCTTGTGCGTCCGGGACTGCGTCGGGGTCGGCTTGGTGTCCTTGCCCTCGGTGCCGCCGGTGTTGTTCAGCGCGAGCGCCACACCGGCCACGACCGCGACCACGGCGAGCGCGGCCAGCACCCACAGCTTGCCCCTGCCGCTGCCCTTGTTGCCGTGGCCCTCGAAGCCGCCGTCGTCGCCGCCCCCGTACCCGCCGGGCAGGATCGGCTGCGGGATCTGCGTGGTGCCGCCGCCGTAGCCGCCGGACTGGGGCATCACGGTGGTGCCCGCATACCCGCCGGGCGGGGTCGGCGCACCCGCGGCGGCGTCCACCGGGCCGGTGTTCCAGGTGCCGGAGTGGCCGCCCTGGTCGTACAGCATCTGCAGGCCGTACTGGATCAGGCCGCGCATCTCCTCGGCCGTCTGGAAGCGGTCGTCCGGTTCCTTGGCGAGGGACCGCATGACCAGGCCGTCCAGCTCGGGCGGGCAGCCGGCGGTGACCTGCGAGGGGGGCACCGGCATGTCCTGGACGTGCTGGTAGACCACCGACAGCGGGGTCTCGCCGGTGAAGGGGGGCCGCAGCGCGAGGAGCTCGTAGAGCAGGCAGCCGGTCGCGTACAGGTCGGAGCGGTGGTCGACAGCCTTGCCGAGCGCCTGCTCGGGGGAGAGGTACTGCGGGGTGCCCATGACCATGCCGGTCTGGGTCATCGTCGTGGAAGCGCCGTGCAGGGCGCGGGCGATGCCGAAGTCCATCACCTTGACCGCGCCGTTGTCGGTGATGATGACGTTGGCGGGCTTGATGTCGCGGTGCACGATGCCGTGCTGGTGCGAGTAGGCGAGCGCGTCCAGCACGCCCGAGACGATGATCAGGGCCTGCTCGGGGCCCGGCGCGTCCGCGTCGACCAGCAGCTCGCGGATGGTCCGGCCCTCCACCAGCTCCATCACGATGTACGGCACGGCCTGGCCGTTCACCTGGTCCTCGCCGGAGTCGTACACGGCGACGATCGAGTGGTGGTTGAGCCCGGCCACCGACTGGGCCTCGCGCGTGAAGCGTGCCTTGGAGGTCGGGTCCTCGGCGAGGTCGGCGCGCAGCAGCTTGACCGCGACCGTACGGCCGAGCCGGACGTCCTCGGCCGCGAACACCTCGGCCATGCCGCCCCGGCCGAGCCGGTGGGTGAGCCGGTAGCGGCCGTCGCCGACGAGTCCGCCGTTGCCCCAGTTCTCCGGCGCCTCGGCCATGCCGCCGCCGGCCGCCGCCTGGGGGTCGGACGGGCCTTGGGCGCCGTGCGTCTGTGCCATCGGTCCTCGCCGTCGTTTCTGCCCGCGGTGCGCGCGGTGTTGATACGGACTCCGTCGGCCACGCTACAGCCTCGCCGGTGGCCGCCGGTCCCGATCCGGCACCGGGACGGGCCCAGGACGGACCGGCCATGAAACCCGCAGCACAGGCCGTCGTGCAAATTCCGTGCACCGGTCGTATGCCGGCTGTAACGCTTGCGCGACGCTTCTTTCGCGTACGGTCACGGAACGGGCACCGGGCTTGACGTGTCCGTGCCCTCAGGCAGACTTGGCCGGGAATGACACATTCGATCAAGGCGGGCGCCACGCGGCGCGTGTCCGGTCGATGACGGCTCCGACGGGCCAGTGGGGGACACGGAACGATGAGCCAGGACGGCGCACAGGGCGGCCGGTACACGGGGCGGGCACTGGCCGGCGGCCGCTACCGGCTCCAGGACCTGCTCGGCGAGGGCGGCATGGCCGCCGTGCACCTGGCCCACGACTCGGTGCTGGACCGCCAGGTGGCCATCAAGACCCTGCACACCGATCTGGGCCGGGAGCAGGCGTTCCGCGAGCGGTTCCGCCGCGAGGCCCAGGCCGTGGCCAAGCTCACGCACACCAACATCGTCTCCGTCTTCGACACCGGCGAGGACGAAGCGGACGGCATGCCCTACATCGTCATGGAGTACGTGGAGGGCCGCCCGCTCGGCTCCGTGCTCGCCGACGACGTACGGCAGTTCGGCGCGATGCCCGCCGACAAGGCCCTGAGGATCACCGCGGACGTGCTGGCCGCGCTGGAGATCAGCCACGAGAAGGGGCTGGTCCACCGGGACATCAAGCCGGGCAACGTGATGACCACCAAGCGCGGGGTGGTCAAGGTGATGGACTTCGGCATCGCGCGGGCCATGCAGTCCGGGGTCACCTCGATGACGCAGACCGGCATGGTCGTGGGCACCCCGCAGTACCTCTCCCCCGAGCAGGCCCTCGGCCGCGGGGTGGACGCCCGCTCCGACCTGTACTCGGTCGGCATCATGCTGTTCCAGCTCGTCACCGGCCGGCTGCCGTTCGACGCGGACTCGCCGCTGGCCATCGCCTACGCGCACGTCCAGGAGGAGCCGGTCGCGCCCTCCTCGATCAACCGCGCGCTGCCCCCGGCGGTGGACGCCCTGGTGGCCCGCGCACTGAGGAAGAACCCCAACGAACGCTTCCCCACCGCCGAGGCGATGCGCGAGGAGTGCCTTCGGGTGGCCGCCTCGCTCCAGCAGTCGGCGCCCAGCATCGTGCCGGGCACCGGTCCTGCGCAGAGCGGCTCGGGCGTGGGTTCGGCGGTGTTCCCGCCGATCGACCACACCGCCCCGCAGCCCCACCCCGGCCAGCTGCAGCAGCCCTACCAGCCGACGCCGAACCCCTACGGCACCCCGCCCCCGTCCTACGGCTACCCGCAGCAGGGCTACTCCCAGCAGGGCGGCTACCCGACACAGCCCGCCTACGGGTCCCAGCCGCCGACCAGCGTGCCCGCCTCGGGGAGCGGCGGCCGGAACAACAAGCCGGTGCTGATCGGCTCGGCCGCGGTGGCCGTGGTGCTGATCGCGGGCCTGCTGATCGCACTGAACATGAACAAGAAGGACGACACCACGGGGGACGGCGGCTCCCCCAGCGCCTCCACGTCCTCGCACGCCGCCGGCTACCGGGGTCCGGACACCTCGCGCACCATCGACGACACCGAGTGCACCGAGCCGCAGGAGTCGTACGACGACGAGAAGAAGATCCGGCTGCCCGACTTCCGGTACAAGAACATCGACTCCGTGAAGGCGTGCTTCCAGGCCGCGAGCTGGCAGTACAAGGTGAAGAAGGAAGACAACAACACCTGGGGCGACGGAACGGTCCTCGACCAGTTTCCCGCGCCGGGCACGGACGTCGACCCGAAGAACCTGGGCGAGGTGTCGCTGAGCGTCTCCACGGGCGAGCCGCCGCAGTAGGCGTCCCACGCGAAGGGCCCGGCGGACGGTTTCCGCCGGGCCCTTCACGGGTTCCCTGGACTACAGGTACGGCCCGCCCGAGCGGCCGCCGGTGTGCTGCTCCTCGGCGCCCTCCGGGACACTGCCCGGCGGCAGCGCACGGCGCATCTGCTCCAACTGGGCGCGGGCGGCCATCTGCTGGGCGAACAGCGTGGTCTGGATGCCGTGGAAGAGGCCCTCCAGCCAGCCGACCAGCTGGGCCTGGGCGATCCGCAGCTCGGCATCGCTCGGCGTCGCCTCGTCGGCGAACGGCAGCGACAGCCGCTCCAGCTCCGCCACCAGCTCAGGCGCGAGGCCGTCCTCCAGCTCCTTGACCGAGCTGGCGTGGATCTCCTTCAGCCGGACCCGGCTCGCCTCGTCCAGAGGGGCGGCGCGCACCTCCTCCAGCAACTGCTTGATCATGCTGCCGATCCGCATGACCTTCGCCGGCTGCTCCACCTGGTCCGTCACCGGGATCTCGCGGGAGCCCCCGTCCGTGTCGCCACCGAGCGCCATCCCGTCCTGGCCCACGACGAGGATCTGGGGGTTCTCGGGCGACCGTTCGTTCCTCGGCATCTCCATACCGTCATTCTCTCGCACCCGCCCACCCCCTCACCGCCACACCCCCGCACGCCGGTGATCCGGGCCGTCCCGACCCCGACGGCCCAGCCCGAAATGCCGGGTGCACCGGCGGATGTGAGGCTGGATTCCTTCTTGCCCGGCGTTTCCCCGGAGGTCACCGACGTGACTCCATGGCTGCGACTCACGCTCCCCCTGGTGCGGGTGCTGCTCGTCCTGGCGACGACGGCCACGCCCGTGTACGGCACCACGGCCGCGTACGGCGTCCAGAGCGCCCCTCCGGGTTCGCCCACCCCGTCCGGCCGCTCCTCCGCACCCGCCGTGCGGGCCCGGAACGCTGCCGACACCGCCTCACCGTCCCCCACCGTCTCCAAGCCGGCGCGGGCCGGGAGCCGGGGCGGGGAGGGGCGGATGCGGCCCGGGCGGCCCGAGCCGCCCGACCCGGCCCAGGACCCGTCGGGCAGCGTCACGCCCACCACCCCGCAGGCCGCCTACCCGGAGGAGCCGGAGACCGCCGACAGTCCCGCCGCGCCCACACCGACCCTCACCCCGGCCCCGGCCTCGCGGCCCGCCGCCGTACGCCAGGGGGAGGACGCCACCGCGCAGGCGCCGCGGGTCCTTCCCCTGGGCAGCGGACTGGTCCTGCTGGGCCTCGGGATCGCGCTGGCCAGGCTGGGCCTGCGCATCCGCCGTACCTGAGGGGCGCTCCGGGGACGGGGCTCAGGGCGCGACCAGCAGCACCTTGCCGATGTGGCCGCTGTCCTCCACCACGCGGTGTCCCTCGGCCGCGTCCGTCATCGGCACCTCTCGGTCGACGACGGGACGCACGACGCCCGACACGATCAGCGGCCAGACGTGCTCGCGTACGGCCGCCACGATGGCCGCCTTCTCGCTCAGCGGACGGGCCCGCAGCGAGGTCGCGCTGACCGCGCCGCGCTTGCCCAGCAGCAGACCGATGTTCAGCTCGCCCTTGATGCCGCCCTGCATCCCGATGATCATCAGGCGTCCGTTGACGGCCAGCGTCTCGACGTTGCGGCCCAGGTACTTGGCGCCCATGTTGTCGAGGATGACGTCGGCGCCCTTGCCGTCCGTGGCCTGCTCGATCTCGGCGACGAAGTCCTGGTCGCGGTAGTTGATCAGGATGTCCGCGCCCAGCTCGGCACAGAAGTCCAGCTTCTCCTTGGTCCCGGCGGTCACCGCGACCCTCGCCCCGACGGCCTTGGCCAGCTGGACCGCCATGGTGCCGATGCCGCTGGAACCACCGTGCACCAGCAGCAGTTCGCCGGGCCGGAGGTGGGCCAGCATGAAGACGTTGGACCAGACCGTGGAGGCCACCTCGGGCAGCGCCGCCGCCTGCTTCAGGTCGATGCCCTCGGGCACGGGCAGCAGTTGCCCGGCCGGGACGACGACCTTCTGCGCGTAACCGCCGCCCGCGAGCAGCGCGCACACCTCGTCGCCCACGGACCAGCCGGAGACACCGGGGCCGAGCGCGGCGATCCGGCCGGAGCACTCCAGACCGGGGTAGGCGGAGGCACCGGGCGGCGGGTCGTAGTAGCCCTGGCGCTGCATGATGTCGGCCCGGTTGACGGCGCTGGCCACCACCTCGACCAGCACCTCGCCCTCGCCGGGCACCGGATCGGGCACCTCGGTCCAGGTCAGGTTCTCGGGCCCGCCGGGTTCGGAAATCGTGATCGCATGCATGCCCGCGACGCTACTCCCCGGCCGCGCCGCGGTCCCGGCGGCCCGCTCAGTCGCCCGGCAGTGGACGGGCGTGCGGGGTGACATGCGCGGTGGGAGTGGCCCGGACGATGGTGATCAGCCGGTCGGTGAGCTGCAACTCCCCCACGGCCGGGTCGTCGTAGCCGAGCACCCGGTGGCCCCGGACGACGCTCACCACGAGGTCCTCGGTGTCGCGCGGGCGGCGGCCCACCTCGGCACGGACCACCGGGCGGTCCACGATGTCCAGGCCGCTGCCCTGCTGGATGAGGTCCTCCATCACCATGCCGGCGGCGGGGCTGAGCACGGAGAGGCCGAGCAGCCGGCCCGCGGCTCCGGAGCTGGTGATGACCGCGTCGGCGCCGGACTGCTTGAGCAGCGGGGCGTTCTCCTCCTCGCGCACGGCGGCCACGATCTTGGCGCCCCGGTTGAGCTGGCGCGCCGTCAGAGTGACGAGCACGGCGGTGTCGTCACGCTGCGGGGCGATGATGATCTGCCGCGCCTTGTGCAGCTCTGCGCGCCGCAGCACCTCGCTGCGGGTCGCGTCGCCGGTGACGCCCGCGTACCCCTCGGCGGTGGCCGCCTCGATCGCCTTCGAGCTGGGGTCGACCACGACGACCTGTTCCTTCTTCAGCCCGGTGGCGCAGACGGTCTGGATCGCCGAACGCCCCTTCGTGCCGAAGCCGATGACCACGGTGTGGTCGCGCAAGGTGGACCTCCAGCGATTGAGCCGCCACTCCTCACGGGTGCGTTCGGTGAGGACCTCCAGCGTGGTGCCGACCAGGATGATCAGGAAGAGCACGCGCAGCGGGGTGATGACGAGGATGTTGATGAGCCGGGCACCGTCGCTCACCGGGGTGATGTCGCCGTACCCGGTGGTGGAGAGGGTGACCGTCGCGTAGTAGAACGCGTCGAGCAGGTCGACGGGACCGTCGGAGTTGTCGCGGTAGCCGCTGCGGTCGGCGTAGACGACGAACGCGGTGGTCACCAGCACCATCAGCGCCATCACCAGGCGCTTGGCGACCTGGCGGATGGGGCGTTCCACCGCCTTCCTCGGGAGCTTCACCCGCGAGGGCACCAGATGCTCGCCGGCCTGGCGGGCTATGGCGTCGTGGCCCGGAAGTTTCACGTGAAACACACCCCGATCCCGGCCGTGTCCCACGGCAGGTCCAGCAGTTCCAGTCCGGCGTCCTGTCCTGCCCCGCCCGGCGGGACGACGGCCAGCGCGTCGGCGGTGGCGATCCCGCGCAGCATGGCGGGCCCGCTGTAGTGCAGCGGTACGGCCCGCTCCCCGCGCAGCACGACCGGAACGAGCCGGGTGTCGCGAGCGTGCCCCTGCACCGCTTCCCTGAGCGGCATCCGGTACGCCTCGGGCGCCGGGTGGGCGGCCAGCACGCGCAGCAGCGGCTCGGCCAGGGTGAGCAGCCCGGAGACGGCCGCGAGCGGGTTGCCGGGCAGCCCGACGAGATGCTGGTCCGCCTTGGTGCGGGCCAGCAGCATGGGGTGGCCGGGGCGCACGGCGACGCCGTCGACGAGGAGTTCGGCGCCGAGCCGCTCCAGGGTGGGATGGACGTGGTCCACGGGTCCGGCGGCGGTGCCCCCGGTGGTGACGATCAGGTCGGCGCGTGAGGTGGTGATCGCCCGGCGCAGCGCCTTGGCGTCGTCGCCCAGCCTGCGGACGGCGATGACCTCGGCACCGAGCGCGCGCAGCCACGGCGCCAGCATCGGGCCGAGCGCGTCCCGGATCAGCCCGTCGTGCGGCAGCCCCTCGGTGAGGAGTTCGTCGCCGAGGACGATGACCTCGGCGCGCGGGCGCGGGACCACGGTGAGGGTGTCGTACCCGGCCGCCGCGGCGAGGCCCAGTACGGCCGGGGTGATCAGGGTGCCGGTGGGCAGCAACTGGTCGCCGCGGCGGCACTCCTGGCCGCGGGGGCGGATGTCCTGGCCGTGGCTCGTATCGCCGGTGGCGTGCAGCCGGTCCTGGGGGCCGGTGCGGCCGTGCTCGCTGCGCAGGACGGCGGTGACGCCGGCGGGTACGCGGGCGCCGGTGGCGATCCGGACCGCCTCGCCGTCGGTGAGCGGCTCGGGAGGCGCGTGCCCGGCGAGCACTCCGCCGTCGCGGATCCGCCAGGGGCCGGGGCCGGCGACGGCCCAGCCGTCCATCGCGGAGGTGTCGAAGGAGGGCAGGTCGCTGAGCGCGTCCAGGGGGGCCGCGAGGACCAGGCCGAGGGCGTCGCCCAGGGCGACGGAGACAGGTGGGCGCCGTGTGGCCCGGCGGGCGGCTCGGGCCGCGGTGTCACGGGCCTCGGGCCAGGGGATGGCGTGGTGCTGGGGGTGTGCGTGCCCGGCCCGGTCGGGGCGGCCCGGCCGGTCTGCGGGGTCGGGGCGGTCGGGGCGGCCCGGCTGGTCGGCGGCGGGGTCGCTCTTGGGTGCGCGGACGAGGGCCAGGGCCTCTTCCACGTCGAGATCGTCGGCGTCGCCGCGGCCGGCGTGCGGTCCCGACTGGGTGCCGGAGGCGGTCATCCGGCGTCCGGGGCGGCCCCGCCCCCGCTGTGCTCGGCTTCCCAGCGGTTGGCCAGGTCGGCGACCTTGGCGGCCGCCTCGGCGACGGACGCGGGGTCGCCCTTGCCCCGGGCGGCGGCGTAGCCGACCAGGAAGGTGGTGAGCGGGGCGGCGGGGCGTTCCACACCGTGGGCGACGTCGCGGGCGGCGTCCAGGAGGACGCGGGTGTCGACGTCGAGCTCGATGCCCAGCTCGTCCTTGACTGCGGTGATCCATTCGTTCAGCACGTGCCCATGCTCCCTGATCCGTGCCCTGGCGCGGGCGATGTCCTCCCAGGTGTCGCAGTCGAAGGAGGCCAGCGGGTCGGTGAGCCGGGTCAGGCGCAGGGCGCCGGTCAGACGGCGCAGAGGCAGCCCGGTCAGGCCGCCGTTCCCGGTGTGCCGGGCGCGCTCGGCCGGCTCGGCCCGCTCGGCCCGCTCGGTGGTGGCGAGGTCCGCGAGGGCGCCGCGCAGGGAGGCGGTGCGGTACGCGGCCACCAGTGGCTGGTCGCGGCCGTCGCCGTCGGTGAGTATCGCCCCGTCGGCATGGCCTGCCCGCAGGGCGGCCAGCAGTCGGTGCACGGTGTCCGCGCCGAGGAACGGCAGGTCGGCGGAGAGCACCACCGTGTACTCGGCCGTGGTGAGCCGCAGCCCCGCGTCGAGCGCGGCGACGGGTCCGCCGCCGGCCGGCTCCTCGCGCGCCCAGCGCACCGGCCGGGCAGTGGGACGGGGGCCGGCCACGACCACGGTGGTGGCCGCGTCCGCGCAGGCGTCCAGCACCCGGTCGAGCAGCGCCCGGCCGCCGACCCGGACACCCGGCTTGTCGGCCCCGCCGAGCCGCCGGGCCCCGCCACCGGCCAGCACGACGGCGTCGTACGGGGAGCCGGTCGCCGGACCGGAACCGCCGGACCCGGAGGATGCGGCCGGCGAGGGGCCGGCCGGGGCGTTGTCGGTCACTCCTCGAGTATGGCTGGTGGGCCCTCGGGGGCGGACGCCGCCCGGCGGGCACCGGGCGGCCGGGCTCACACGGTGCGCAGCAGTACGGCCGGCTGTTCCACGCAGTCCGCCACGTACCGGAGGAAGCCGCCCGCCGTGCCGCCGTCGCAGACCCGGTGGTCGAAGGTGAGCGAGAGCTGCACGACCTGACGTACGGCCAGTTCGCCCTCGTGCACCCACGGCTTGGGGACGATGCGGCCGACGCCGAGCATGGCGGCCTCGGGGTGGTTGACGATCGGGGTGGAGCCGTCGACCCCGAAGACGCCGTAGTTGTTCAGCGTGAAGGTCCCGCCGGTGAGTTCACCCGGCGTCAGCCGTCCGGCGCGGGCGGCTTCGGTGAGCCGGGCGAACTCGGCGGTCAGCGACTCGGCGTCCCGGGTGTGCGCGTCCCGCACCACGGGCACCACCAGCCCACGCTCGGTCTGTGCGGCGAATCCCAGATGCACGCCCCGCAGTTGGACGACCTCGCGGGCCTCGGTGTCGACGTAGGAGTTCAGCTCCGGGAACCGCGCGAGGGCCGCGGCGCAGATACGGGCGAGCAGGGCCACCAGGGAGATCTTCGGGCCCCCCGCGGTGTTCATCGCGGTCCGCGCGCGCAGGAGTTCGGTCGCGTCGGCGTCGACCCAGCAGGTGGCGTCCGGGATCTCCCGGCGGCTGCGGCTCAGCTTCTCGGCGACGGCCCCGCGCAGGCCCTTGAGGGGGATGCGGGTGGCTTCGGCCTGGGCGACCAGGGCGGGGGCCGCGGCTGCCGGGGGCTCGGCGGCCTCGACGCGTAGGGCCGCTTCGACGTCGGCGCGCAGGATGAGACCGTCCGGGCCGGTGCCGCGCAGGGCGCGCAGGTCGACGCCGTTGTCGCGGGCGAGCTTGCGGACGAGGGGGGAGATGACCGGGACGGGGCCCTGCGTGGCGGGGGGCACCGGTGTGGTCGTGGCGGGTGTGGCCGGGGTGGTGTGAACCGGTGTGGCCGGTGCCGGTGCCGGGGCGGCCGGTGCCTGGGCGGCCGGCGCGGTGCCGTTGGCCGCGGTGAGCTGGGTTCGCACCCGGCGTCGGCGGCGGGCGGGCGCCTGGGTGCCGTAGCCGACCAGGACGTTCCCCGAGCCCTCGGCCTCGGCGGCGGGCTCCCCGGCCGGTCCGACGGAGTCGGGGGAGCCGACCGCGACCGTGATCAGCGGTGCGCCCACGGGCAGTTCGGTACCCTCCTCGCCGTAGCGGGCAGTGACCACGCCGCCGTAGGGGCAGGGGACCTCCACCATCGCCTTGGCCGTCTCGACCTCGACGACCGGCTGGTCGACGGCGACCACGTCACCGACGGCCACCAGCCAGCGCACGATCTCCGCCTCGGTGAGCCCCTCGCCGAGGTCGGGCAGCTTGAACTCCAGTACCTGGGCCATCAGTTCTCCGCCTCCCACTGGAGACGGGCCACCGCGTCCAGCACACGGTCGACACCGGGCAGGTGGTGCCGCTCCAGCATCGGCGGCGGATAGGGCAGGTCGAACCCGGCCACGCGCAGCACCGGTGCCTCCAGACGGTGGAAGCAGCGCTCGGTGATCCGGGCGGCGATCTCGCCGCCGGGCCCGCCGAACCCGGTGGACTCGTGCACGACGACCGCGCGGCCGGTGCGCCGGACGGAGGCGCACACCGTCTCGTCGTCGAAGGGCACCAGCGAGCGCAGGTCGACGACCTCCAGGTCCCAGCCCTCGGCACGGGCGGCCTCGGCGGCCTCCATGCACACCGGCAGGGAGGGCCCGTAGGTGATCAGGGTGGCGCTGGTGCCGGGGCGCCGGACGACCGCGCGTCCGATGGGCTCCACCTCGGTGGGGTGCTCGGCGTTCCAGGCGTCCTTGGACCAGTAGAGCCGCTTGGGCTCCAGGAACACCACGGGGTCGTCGGAGGCGATGGCCTGCCGCAGCAGCCCGTAGGCGTCGGCGACCGTGGCCGGGGTGACGACGTGCAGGCCGGGGGTGGCCATGTAGTACGCCTCGGACGAGTCGCTGTGGTGCTCGACGCCGCCGATGCCGCCGCCGTAGGGGACGCGGACCGTGATCGGCAGGGGCATGCGGCCCCGCGTGCGGTTGCGCATCCGGGAGACGTGGCTGATCAACTGCTCGAACGCCGGGTAGGCGAACGCGTCGAACTGCATCTCCACCACGGGCCTGAGGCCGTACATGGCCATGCCCACGGCGGCGCCGAGGATGCCGGCCTCGGCCAGCGGGGTGTCCGTGCAGCGGTCGTCGCCGAACTCGGCGGCGAGCCCGTCGGTGACCCGGAAGACGCCGCCGAGGGTGCCGACGTCCTCGCCCATGACATGGACGGCGGGATCGGCTGCCATCGCGTCGCGCATCGCGCGGGTGAGGGCCTGCGCCATGGTGGCGGGCTTGACGGCGACGGTGGTCATCGCGGGTCGCCTTCCTGGTCGTGCTGTTCGGCGGCCAGCTCGGTCTCGAGCAGCGCGCGCTGCTCACGGAGCTGCGCGGTGGGCTCGGCGTAGACGTGGTCGAAGAGGTCCATCGGGTCGAGCCGGGGGTCCTGGTTCATGCGCTCCCGCAGGTCGGCGGCCATCGCCTCGGCGTCCTGCCGGACCGCGTCGATCGCCGCCCCGTCGAGCAGGCCGCGCGAGGTCAGCTCGCGTTCCAGAAGCTGGACCGGGTCGTGCCGCCGCCACGCCTCGACCTCGTCGTCCTCGCGGTAGCGGGTCGCGTCGTCGGCGTTGGTGTGCGCCTCCACGCGGTACGTCACCGCCTCGACCAGGGTGGGGCCGCCACCCGCGCGGGCGCGCCGCACCGCGTCACCGAGCACCTCGTGCACCGCGACCGCGTCGTTGCCGTCGACCAGGCGGCCCGGCATGCCGTACCCGACCGCCTTGTGGGCGAGGGAGGGGGCGGCGGTCTGCTTGGCGAGCGGGACCGAGATGGCGAAGCCGTTGTTCTGCACCAGGAAGACGACCGGGGCCTGCCAGACGGCGGCGAAGTTCAGCGCCTCGTGGAAGTCGCCCTCGCTGGTGCCGCCGTCGCCGACCATGGCGAGCGCGACCACGTCGTCCCCCTTGAGCCGCGCGGCGTGCGCGAGGCCCACGGCGTGCGGCAACTGGGTGGCGAGCGGTGTACTGAGCGGGGCGACACGGTGGGTGTGCGGGTCGTAGCCGTTGTGCCAGTCGCCGCGCAGCAGGGTGAGCGTCTGCACCGGGTCGACCCCCCTGGCGACCACGGCGAGGGTGTCGCGGTAGCTGGGGAAGAGCCAGTCGCGTTCCTCCAGCGCCAGGGCGGCGGCGACCTCGCACGCCTCCTGTCCGGTGCTGGAGGGGTACACGGCGAGCCGGCCCTGCTTGGTGAGCGCGGTCGCCTGCGTGTTGTAACGGCGGCCGCGGACCACCTGGGCGTAGAGCCGGCGCAACAACTCCGGGTCTGCCTTGGCGGCCGTGTCGGTGCCGAGGACGCGATAGGGCTCGGCGTCGGGCAGCAGCGGCGCGGGGTCCGTGCGGGGCTGCCAGGCGGGCGGCGGCGATGGCCGGTACGCGCCCCGCTGCTCCATGACCGTCATGACGGCACCTCCTCGTGGGAGCGGCTACGAGAGGCGGGCCGACTGTGACCCGTCTCACCTACCGATTGTTCGGTCGTCGGCGCATTTTGGCTACCGGCCCCCTCAGGCTGTGGACAAACGGTTTTGCACAGCCTGGAATGAATGCAGGACGTCCACAGCGATGAAGCGGGGGGACATGACACCTGAACAAATGGCCCAGGCGGTGGAGGCGAACGGCGCGCCCCCGCCCCGCCCGCTGGACGCCATAGATCAGGACATCCTCAAGATCCTCCAGGCGGACGGCCGCGCCTCCATACGCTCGGTCGCCGAGCGGGTCCACGTCTCCCGCGCCAACGCCTACGCGCGGATCAACCGGCTGGTCGAGGACGGGGTGATCCGGGGCTTCGGCGCCCGCGTGGACCACGAGCGGGCAGGCCACGGCACCTCGGCGTACATCACGCTCAACATCGTCCAGAACACCTGGCGCACGGTGCGCGAACAGCTCCGCCGCCTGCCCGGCGCGTCCCACATGGCGCTGGTGGGCGGCGACTTCGACGTACTGCTGCTGGTGCACACGCCGGACAACAGGGCCCTGCGCGAGCTGGTGCTCACCCGGCTCCAGTCGATCCCCGAGGTGCTCGGCACCCGCACGCTGCTGGTGTTCGAGGAGGAGGACCTGGAGCCGGACGCGTGACCCCTACTCCCCGCGCAGCCCCGCGAAGACCAGCCGCACCACCGCGTCGGCCACCTCGCGCCCACTGGCCCCCCGCGTGTCGGGCCGGTACCACTCCACGATCGAGTTGATCATTCCGAAGACCAGCCGGGTCGCCAGCCGGACCTCCACGTCACCGCGCACGTCCCCGTCCTCGGCGGCCGCCCGCAGCAGGTCGGCCACCCGGTGGTCGAAGTCCCGGCGCCGCTCCAGCGCCCAGCGCTCCGCCTCGGTGTTGCCCCGGACGCGCAGGAGCAGCGTCACATAGGGCAGCTCGGCTATGAGCACCTCGACCATGCGCCGAACGACGTGCTCCAGCCGGTCCACCGGCCGTCCCACGCGCGCGTGCTCCTCGTCGAGGATGGCGAACAGCCCGTCCAGCGCCCGGCTGACGGCCCGGCGCAGCAGTTCCTCCTTGCCGCTGACGTGGTGGTAGATCGAGGACTTGGAGATGCCCGCGGCCCGCGAGAGGTGCTCCATGGAGGTGCCGTCGTAGCCGCGCTCGTTGAAGACCCCCACCGCGACCGAGAGCAGGGTCTCGGGGGTGTAGGTGTCGCGCCTGGCGGCGGTCATGAGGTGCCCTCCCGCTTGTCGGTGGCGTAGGCGTGGCGGTAGAGCGCGAGGGACGGCGCGTACCGGCCGGAGGGGTCGCGCAGGTGCAGGTCGTCCAGCAGCTCGTAGGCCCAGCTCCGGCCGAGCCTGCGACTCCACTCGAAGGGGCCGAGGGGGTAGTTGACGCCCAGGCGCATCGCCGTGTCGACGTCCTCCTCGGTGGCCACGCCCTTGGCCACGGCGTCGTGCGCGAGGTCGACGATCCGGGCCACGGTGCGGGCGACGATCATGCCGGGCACGTCCCCGATGACGCTGACGTCCTTGCCGAGCGCCTGGAAGAGGCCGACGGCCTCGGCGAGGGTGCGCGCGGAGGTGTCCTGGGAGGCGGAGAGCGCGATCCGGGTCGCGGCGCGGTAGTCGAGGGCGAGGTCGAAGTAGACGACGTCCCGGAACTCCACGGCGGTCTGGCCGTCGGCGAGGACCAGTTGGCCGCCGCTCGGCAGGGCCAGCCGGCTGCCCTGGTCCTCGTCCTCCTCGTGCACGGCGATGCCCGCCTCGCGGATCAGCGGGAGCAGCCCGGCGGCCGGTCCGAGGTCGCCCTCGACGGTGACGTGCGCCGGCGGCTTCTCCTTCTCGGCGGTGTGCGGCTCGGGACGCTCGGCGTCCTCCGCGTAATCGAACCAGCCCTGGCCGCTCTTGCGGCCGAGCCGACCGGACTCCACCAGGCGGCGCTGGGCGAGCGACGGGGTGAAACGGACGTCCTGGAAGAAGGAGTTCCAGACCGAGTGGGTGACGGATTCGTTGACGTCCTGCCCGATGAGATCGGTCAGTTCGAAGGCGCCCATGCGGAAGCCCCCGCTCTCGCGCAGTACCGCGTCGATGGTGGCCGGGTCGGCGCCCTGGGCCTCCAGCACGGCGAACGCCTCGGCGTAGAAGGGCCGGGCGATCCGGTTGACGATGAAGCCGGGGGTGTCCGCGCAGGCCACCGGACTCTTGCCCCAGGCACGGGCGGTCTCGTACGCGCGGGTGACGGACGTGACGTCGGTGGCGTGTCCGGAGACGACCTCCACCAGGGGCAGCAGCGGGGCGGGGTTGAAGAAGTGCAGGCCAAGGAAGCGGCCCGGGAAGGCGAGCGCGCCGCCGACGGCGGTCACCGACAGGGAGGAGGTGTTGGTGGCGAGCAGGCAGTCCTCGGAGACGATTCCCTCCAGCTCGCGGAACAGCTCCTGCTTGACGTCGAGCCGCTCCAGCACCGCTTCCACGACCAGCGCGCAGTCGGCCAGCTCATCGAGGTTCTCGACGGGGGTGAGCCGGGCGCGCGCCGCGTCCCGTTCGTCCGCGCCGAGCCGGCCCTTGGCCACGAGCCGGTCCAGGCGGGCGCCGATGGCCTCGGCGGCCTCCCGCGCCCGGCCGGGCAGCGCGTCGTGGAGCAGGACGGGGTGGCCGGCGGTCAGCGCGACCTGGGCGATGCCCTGGCCCATGGTTCCGGTGCCGACCACGGCCACGGGGCTGCTGAGGTCGATAGCTGTCATGTGCGCGATCCTCCCGCACGACGTTGTCCACAGATGCGGCGGACCCCCTTGTCCCGACCGATCGTTCGGTTACTCTAGCCCTGACCGCCCGCGGCCCACCACCGTCCGGCGGAAGGCTCCGCGGGCCGCGCCCGCCGCAACCCTGCCGTCTCTCCAAACGCCCAGGTCAAGAGCTCGACGACGAGTTCACGCAGACGAGGAGTTGGTCCCGGATGACCGCCCGACCGACCGCACACGAGCTGATCGCCAAGCACCGCCCCACCCTCGACCAGGCCCTCGAGGTGATCCGTACCCGCGCGTACTGGTCCCCGCACCCCGAGCACCCCAAGGCGTACGGCGAGCACGGCAGCCTGGACGCGGGCGCCGGCAAGGCCGCCTTCGACGCGCTCCTCGGCACCCGCCTGGACCTGGACCAGCCCGGCACGGACGACTGGGTGGCCGGCGAGGTCTCGCCGTACGGCATCGAGCTGGGCGTGAGCTACCCGCACGCCGACCCCGACGTACTGCTCCCCGCGATGCGCGCCGGGCAGGCCGCCTGGCGCGACGCGGGTGCGGAGACCCGCGCGGCGGTCTGCCTGGAGATCCTGAAGCGGATCAGCGACCGGACGCACGAGTTCGCGCACGCGGTCATGCACACCAGCGGCCAGGCGTTCATGATGGCGTTCCAGGCGGGCGGCCCGCACGCCCAGGACCGCGGCCTGGAGGCGGTGGCCTACGCGTACGCGGAGCAGACCCGCACACCCGGAACAGCGGAGTGGAGCAAGCCGCAGGGCAAGCGCGACCCGCTGGCGCTGACCAAGACCTTCACGCCGGTCCCGCGCGGCATCGCCCTGATGATCGGATGCAACACCTTCCCGACGTGGAACGGCTACCCGGGCCTGTTCGCCTCACTGGCCACCGGCAACGCGGTCCTGGTCAAGCCGCACCCGCGCGCGGTGCTGCCGCTCGCGCTCACCGTCCAGGTGGCCCGCGAGGTCCTGGCCGAGGCCGGGTTCGATCCCAACCTGGTCGCACTGGCCACCGAGCGGCCCGGCGAGGGCATCGCGAAGAGCCTCGCCACCCGCCCCGAGATCCGCATCATCGACTACACCGGCTCCACCGCCTTCGGCGACTGGCTGGAGGCCAACGCCCGCCAGGCGCAGGTCTACACGGAGAAGGCCGGCGTCAACACGGTGATCGTGGAGTCCACCGGCGACTACCAGGGCATGCTGGCGAACCTCGCCTTCTCGCTCTCCCTGTACAGCGGCCAGATGTGCACCACCCCGCAGAACCTGCTCATCCCGCGCGAGGGCATCAGCACCGACGAAGGCCACAAGTCCTACGACGAGGTGACCGCCGGCCTCGCCCGCGCGGTCGACGGCCTCCTCGGGGACGACGCCCGGGCCAACGCCCTGCTGGGCGCCATCGTCAACCCGGACGTGAAGGCCCGCCTGGAGGCCGCCGCCGAGCTCGGCGAAGTCGCCCTGGCCTCCCGCGAGATCACCAACCCGGACTTCCCGGACGCGGTGGTACGCACCCCGGTGATCGTGAAGCTGGACGCCGCCAAGCCGGACGACGAGGCCGCCTACCTCGGCGAGTGCTTCGGCCCGGTGTCCTTCGCGGTGGCGGTCGACTCGGTCGGGGACGCCATGGACCTGCTGCGACGCACCATCCGCGAGCAGGGCGCCATGACGGTCGGCGCCCACACCGTCGACCCGGAGGTCGCGCGGGCCGTCGAGGAGGTCTGCCTGGAGGAGCCCGCCCAGCTCTCCCTGAACCTGACCGGCGGGGTGTACGTCAACCAGACCGCCGCCTTCTCCGACTTCCACGGCTCCGGCGGGAACCCGGCGGCGAACGCGGCCCTCACCGACGGCGCGTACGTGGCCAACCGCTTCCGTGTGGTGGAGGTCCGCAAGCAGGCGTAGTGGCGCGGCTCAGGCGGTGGGCAGGCTCCAGTGGTACAGCGTCATGGCCACACTGGTAGCGAGGTTGTAACTGGAGACCTGCGGCCGCATCGGCAGTGCCAGCAGCCGGTCGGCGCGGGCCCGCAGCGGCGCCGAGAGCCCGCTGCGCTCCGAGCCGAAAGCCAGCACCGCGTCGTCGGGCAGTTCGACCCGCCGGATGTCGTCGCCCTCGGGGTCGAGGGCGAACAGCGGTCCGGCGGGCAGCTCGTCGACACCGAGGCGCTCCACGGCGGTGGCGAAGTGCAGCCCCGCCCCGCCGCGCACCACGGTGGGGTGCCAGGGATCGAGGGTGCCGGTGGTGACGACCCCGGTCGCGCCGAAGCCGGCGGCCAGCCGGATCACCGCGCCCGCGTTGCCCAGGTTGCGCGGCTCGTCCAGCACCACCACGGGCGCGGTGCGCGGCTGGTGGGCCAGCGTCCCGAGGTTGGCCTCGCGGGCCGGCCGTACGGCGAGCGCGGCCACGCCGGTCGGGTGCGGGCGGGGCACCAAGGAGGCGTAGACCGCCTGGGGCACCTCGGTCAGCAGCGCGTCCAGGGGGTCGCGGACGTCCCCGGCGAGTTCATCGGCGAGGGCGAGCGTCGCCCCGCGGTCGGTGGTGACCGCCACGGGCACCTCGGCCCCGAAGCGCAGCGCGTGCTTGAGGGCGTGGAAGCCGTCCAGCAGCACGGCGTCCGCGGCGCGCTCGCGCCAGCGGTTCAGGGCGTCGGTCATGCCCTGAACCCTACGTGCCCGGCGGTGGACTCCTCCGGGGCGCGGGGCGGGGGCACCCGGCCGGTCCCGCCGCGCCCTGTCAGCCGTCCACGCGCGCGTGCGGCCCAGCCGCCGAGGAGCAGCAGGAAGGCGGTGGGCAGGAAGACGGCGTCCGCCGTGATCATCGCCAGCGAGAAGAAGGGCAGCCCGAGGACGACGGCGATCACCGCGTGCTCGGTCATCATCAGCACCAGCAGGACGTTCTTCACCCGCCGGTTGAACAGGGTGAAGGGGAAGGCGACCTGCACCATGACCGTCCCGTAGGTCACGATCGTCATGAGGACGCCGCTGGCGGACATCAGGTCCGCGAGGGCCGGCCAGGGGGAGAAGTAGTCCAGGTGCAGCGGGTAGTAGACGGCGGTGCCGTCCTGCCAGCGCGAACCCTGGATCTTGTACCAGCCGGCAGTGGCGTAGATCAGGCACGCCTCCGCCATGATGACGGCGAGACCGGCGTTGTGGAGCACGTTCGCCAGCACGTCGAGGAGCAGCCGGGGCTGCTGTGACCGCGTCCAGCGGCCGGCCGTCCACCAGATGCCGAGTCCGGCCCACGCCGCCCACAGCAGCGCGGGCACCAGCCAGCCGCCGGCGAGCCGGCCGGTCACCGCGGCCGTGACCAGCACCATGCCGGACAGTGCCCACAGCACCGGGCCCACCCGGTCGGTGGGGACGTGCTCCCCACGCGCGCGTGCCTCCTCCGCGCGCCCGGCCCGGCGCGCGTCCAGCGACCACACCTGACCGCAGCGGGTGAGCACCAGGTAGAGGGACATCAGGTGCAGCACGTTGTCGCCGCCGTCCCCCATGAACACGCTGCGGTTCTGGAGCGAGAGCACCCCGACCATGAACAGCACGGCGGCGGTCCGGGTACGCCAGCCGACCAGCAGCATGGCACTGGCCAGGACCGCGAGGAGGTAGACGAGCTCGAACCAGAGCCGGCTGCCGGACCACATCAGCACGGTGAAGGCGTGGTTGTCGGCGATGAGCTGGTGGGCCAGGTTCCAGCTCCAGGGCCCGGCCGGCCCGTACAGCTCCTGGCGGTGCGGGAACTCGCGCAGTAGGAAGAGCAGCCAGGTCGCGGCGAACCCGATGCGGATCACGGCGCTCTGGTGCGGGCCGAGGGCGGCGCCGGTGACGCGTTCGACGCCCTTGTCGAGGGTCCGGGAGAGCCGGTTCATCGGGCGCCCTCCTCGGTCTCGTCACCGGTCACCGTCCACCAGGGCAGCACACGGAAAGCGGGGTCGGTGGAGACCTTCTCCCGGCTCCACTCGGGCGGGGGCACGTTGACGGTGCGGGAACGCACCTGCACGCGCTCGAGGGTTCCGGCGCGGTCCAGCCCCTCTTCCCGCCGCAGGCGCAGCACGACTATGCGGCGCACGTACTGCTCGGAGAGCGCCCCGCGCACGCCCACGGGCCGGTTGTCGGTGCCGTGGGTGGTGCCGAGGAAGTCCCAGGCGCGGCGCAGCTCGTTCTGCTGGGTGTGGCTGGGCAGCAGGTTGCCGTCGATGGCGGCGCCGTCCTCGGCCGACAGGTCGGTCCAGCCGGTCGTGCGCAGGTCACCGCCGTCGCCACGGATCTGGGCGCGGACCTGTACGGCGATGTTCTGCTGCAGCGGGTTCGGTGCGAACAGCTTCCAGTTCTGCTCGAACTCCGGGTACACCCACCCCTCCACCGCCTTGGTGTGCCGCTTGCTCACGGTGTTGGCGGGGGCGAGGCTCAGGAAAACCATGCCCAGGTGCACGGCGGCGACGGCCGCCACGGCCACGAGCGCGCCGCCCGCGACGAGGCGGTAGCGGGGGGAGAGGGCGGCCAGTCCGGCAGGCTGAGCCGGGTTCCCGCCCGCGTCCTCCACCCCGGTGTCCTCGCCCGGCGTGCCGGGGCCGCCCGCGCGACGCGCCCCGGCCGGGCCGCCCGGCCCGCTCAGGGCCTCCGGCTCCTCGTCGTACGCGTCCATCCCCGCCCCGTCCCGCTTTCGCTCCGGCATCGACGCACCCGTCACGGGGCGCCCCCTGGTCCTCGGGCACCTCTGCTTCCGCTTGGCACCCGCACGGAACGGTACTCAGCCCCACCCGCCCCGCGCAGCCCCGGGCCCGGCCTCCGCCGCCCGGCCCGGGGCCGCCGCACACCGGCCCCGCGCGGCCGGGAGCGCGGACCGGCCACCGGGGTTCTCCACAGGCGCGCGGCCGCGTCGTCCACAGCGGTTGACACCCGACGACGCCCCGGCACACCATTGACACGCACGAACCGAACGATCGGTCGGGGCGTGTTTCCGGCAGAGTCCTAGGTCAGGGGGACCGCATGGCCACAGCAGCCGCGCCTCGCACGGACCGCACACCCGCGGACGGCGCACCCGGCGCCACCGCGGACATCGCGGCGCACCAGCACGCCTTCGACGCGGCGGTGGCCGCCGAAGAGCGCATCGAGCCACGCGACTGGATGCCGGACGCCTACCGCGCGACGCTCGTCCGTCAGATCGCCCAGCACGCGCACTCCGAGATCATCGGCATGCAGCCCGAGGCGAACTGGATCACCCGGGCCCCCAGCCTGCGCCGCAAGGCGATCCTGATGGCCAAGGTCCAGGACGAGGCGGGCCACGGCCTCTACCTCTACAGCGCCGCCGAAACCCTCGGCACCAGCCGCGAGGAACTGCTGGACAAGCTGCACAGCGGTCGCCAGAAATACTCCTCGATCTTCAACTACCCCACTCTGACCTGGGCCGACGTGGGCGCCATCGGCTGGCTGGTGGACGGCGCCGCCATCACCAACCAGGTCCCGCTGTGCCGCTGCTCCTACGGCCCGTACGCCCGCGCCATGGTCCGCATCTGCAAGGAGGAGTCCTTCCACCAGCGCCAGGGGTACGAGCTGCTGCTCGCCCTGAGCAAGGGCACCCCCGAGCAGCACGCCATGGCGCAGGACGCGGTCGACCGCTGGTGGTGGCCCTCGCTGATGATGTTCGGCCCGCCCGACGACTCCTCCCAGCACTCCGCCCAGTCCATGGAGTGGAAGATCAAGCGCCACTCCAACGACGAGCTGCGGCAGCGCTTCGTCGACATCGCCGTCCCCCAGGCCGAGTCCCTCGGCCTCACGCTCCCCGACCCGGACCTGAAGTGGAACGAGGAGCGCGGGCACCACGACTTCGGCGCCATCGACTGGACCGAGTTCAAGGAAGTACTCAAGGGCAACGGCCCCTGCAACGAACAGCGCATCACCCAGCGCCGCCGCGCACACGACGAGGGCGCCTGGGTCAGGGAAGCGGCCGCCGCCCACGCGGCCAAACACGCCGGGAGCACCGGCCGGACAGGAGCGACGCGCGCATGACCCACACCGACTGGCCCCTGTGGGAGGTCTTCGTCCGCTCCCGTCGCGGCCTCTCCCACACCCACGCCGGCAGCCTGCACGCCCCCGACGCGGAGCTGGCCCTGCGCAACGCCCGGGACCTCTACACCCGGCGCGGCGAGGGCGTCTCCATCTGGGTCGTGCCGGCCACCGCCGTCACCGCTTCCTCGCCCGACGAGAAGGACCCGTTCTTCGAGCCGTCCGCCGACAAGCCCTACCGGCACCCGACCTTCTACGAGATCCCGGAAGGGGTGAAGCACCTGTGACCGCCACCGTCCCCACCACCGCGGCCCTCGCCCTCGGCGACGACGCCCTGGTGCTCTCCCACCGCCTCGGGGAGTGGGCCGGACACGCCCCCGTCCTGGAAGAGGAGGTCGCCCTCGCCAACATCGCGCTCGACCTGCTCGGCCAGGCCCGCGTGCTGCTCTCCATGGCCGGCGACGAGGACGAGCTGGCCTACCTCCGCGAGGAACGCGCCTTCCGTAACCTCCAGTTGGTGGAGCAGCCTGGCGGCGACTACGCCCACACCATCGCCCGGCAGCTCTACTTCTCCACCTACCAGCACCTGCTGTACTCGGAACTCGCCGCGCGGGAAGGCCCGTTCCAGCCGCTCGCCGGCAAGGCGGTCAAGGAGGTCGCCTACCACCGCGACCACGCCGAGCAGTGGACCGTGCGCCTCGGCGACGGTACCGAACTCAGCCACGACCGGATGAGCCGGGCCTGCGCCGCGCTCTGGCGGTTCACCGGGGAGATGTTCCAGCCGATCCCCGGCGTGGACGTCGACTGGGCCGCACTGGAGGCCAGTTGGCTCGCCTCCGTCACGGACGTGCTCGGGCGCGCCACCCTGCCCCTGCCCGAGGGCCCCCGTACGGGAGCGTGGGCGGCGGGCGCGGGGCGACAGGGCCTGCACACCGAGCCGTTCGGGCGGATGCTCGCCGAGATGCAGCACCTGCACCGCAGCCATCCGGGGGCGTCATGGTGACCACCACCGCGCTGGAGACGGAGCTGCTGAAGCTGGCCGGCTCGGTGCCCGACCCGGAGCTGCCCGTGCTCACCCTGCACGAGCTGGGCGTCGTGCGCGCGGTGCACCTCACCGGCACCGGCACCGTGGAGGTGGACCTCACCCCGACCTACACCGGCTGCCCGGCGGTGGAGGCGATGAGCGCGGACATCGCGGAGGCCCTGCGGGCCCACGGCATGCGGGAGGTCACCGTCCGCACGGTCCTCACCCCGGCCTGGTCCACGGACGACATCACCCCCGAGGGCCGCCGCAAGCTCCAGCAGTCCGGCATAGCCCCGCCGCGCACCCGGCATCCCGCGGGCCCGGTCACCCTCACCCTGGGCCCGACCCGCACCGGCGGCGGCATCGGAGAACAGGCACCGGAGGCCGTCCACTGCCCGCACTGCGGCTCCGCCGACACCGAGCTGCTGAGCCGCTTCTCCTCCACGGCCTGCAAGGCACTGCGCCGGTGTCTCGCCTGCCGTGAACCGTTCGACCACTTCAAGGAGTTGTGATGGCACGCTTCCACCGGCTCCGGGTGGCCGGGACAGACCGGCTGACCGACGACTCGGTCGCCGTCACCTTCGCCGTGCCACCCGAGCTGCGCGAGGAGTACCGGCACAAGCCGGGCCAGCACCTCACCCTGCGCCGCCGTGTGGACGGCGCCGACATCCGCCGCACCTACTCGATCTGCTCCCCTGCCCCCGACCCGGCCGGCCCCGGCCCGAGCATGCTGCGGGTGGGGGTGCGGCTGGTCGACGGCGGCGCGTTCTCGACGTACGCGTTCAAGGAGATCGCCGCCGGGGACGAGCTGGAGGTGATGACCCCGGCCGGGCGCTTCACGCTGGATCCGGCACCGGGTCACTTCGCGGCCGTCGTCGGCGGCAGCGGCATCACACCGGTGCTGTCGATCGCCGCCACACTGCTGGCCCGCGAACCGGGCGCACGGTTCTGCCTGATCCGGGCCGACCGCACGGCCGCCTCGACCATGTTCCTGGAGGAGGTGGCCGACCTGAAAGACCGTTACCCGGAGCGGTTCCAGCTGGTGACGGTGCTCTCCCGCGAGGAGCAGCAGGCGGGCCTGCCCTCCGGCCGCCTCGACCGGGACCGGCTGGCCGGGCTGCTGCCCGCTCTGCTCCCGGTGGACCAGGTCAAGGGCTGGTTCCTCTGCGGCCCGTACGGCCTGGTGGAGGATGCCGAACGGGCCCTGCGCGGCCTCGGCGTGGACCGCTCCGGCATCCACCAGGAGATCTTCCACGTGGACGGCGGCACCCTCCCGGCCACCACCGCGCCGGCAGCCGCCCACAGCACGGTGACCGCTCGCCTGGACGGCCGCGGCGGCAGTTGGCCGGCCCAGCAGGGCGAATCCCTCCTGGACACCGTCCTGCGCAACCGCCCCGACGCGCCCTACGCCTGCAAGGGCGGCGTCTGCGGCACCTGCCGTGCCTTCCTGGTCTCCGGCGAGGTCCGCATGGACCGCAACTTCGCCCTCGAACCCGAGGAAACCGAAGCGGGCTACGTCCTGGCCTGCCAGTCCCACCCCATGACGGAGAAGGTCGAGGTGGACTTCGACCGGTGAGCGGGCCGGCGGCGGCCGGTGACCCTTCCCGGTCACAGCACTAGATCACCACCCCGCCCTGCCCCGCATCCGTCACCACCGGGCGGCCCACGGCCTCCCAGTGCTTCATGCCGCCGTCGACGTTGACCGCGTCGATGCCCTGCTGGACGAGGTACATGGTGACCTGGGCGGAGCGGCCGCCGGAGCGGCAGATGACGTTGACGCGGCCGTCCTGGGGGGCGGCCTCGGTCAGCTCGCCGTAGCGGGCGACGAACTCGCTGACCGGGATGTGCAGCGCCCCTTCGGCATGACCGGCCTGCCACTCGTCGTCCTCGCGGACGTCCAGCAGGAAATCGCCGTCCTTGAGGTCCGCGACCTCGACCGTGGGCACACCAGCTCCGAAACTCATGCCCCCGACGCTACCCGAAGCGCCGCACGCGACGCCGGGTGATCACTCCTGCGTCAGCAGCGCCGCGAGGTCGGACTCCCGGCGGGCGATGTCGCCGTGCAGCCGCTCGGCGATCTCGGTGAGGAGGCTGTCGGGATCGTCCGGGGCGAGGCGGAGCATGCCGGCGATGGCGCCGTTCTCCAGTTCCCGGGCGACCAGGGTGAGGAGTTCCTTGCGCTCGGCGAGCCACTCCAGGCGGGCGTACAGCTCGTCGCTGGGGCTGGGCCGGCGCTCGGGCGGCACCGGGCCCGCGGCCCACTCGGCGGCGAGTTCCCGCAGCAGGGCCTCGTCCCCACGGGCGTAAGCGGCGTTGACGCGGGTGATGAACTCCTCGCGGCGGACGCGCTCGGCGTCCTCCTGGGCGAGGTCGGGGTGGGCTTTGCGCGCCAGGTCGCGGTAGAGCTTGCGGACCTCCTCACTGGGCCGCACCCGCTCCGGCGGCCGCACCGGCTGGTCGGTGAGCATCGCGGTGGCCTCCGGGAACAGCCCCTGGCCGTCCATCCAGCCGTGCAGCAGTTCCTCGACGCCGGGGATGGGCGACAGGTTGGCGCGTGCCTCGGCGGCGCGCCGGATGTCCTCGGGGTCCTGGGTACGGGCGGCCCGCGCCTCGGCGATCGAGGCGTCCAGCTCCTCGATGCGGGCGTACAGCGGGCCGAGCCGCTGTTCGTGCAGCCGGGCGAAGTTCTCGACCTCGACGCGGAAGGTCTCCACGGCGATCTCGAAGTCGATCAGCGCCTGCTCGGCGACCCGGACGGCCTTTTCCAGCCGTTCCTCGGGCCGCGGCGACTGGGACTGCTCGGTCTGCTCAGCTTCCGGGGTCGTCACCCGACCAGCCTAGGCCACACCCACAAGGCCCCCCTCGACGGAGCGGATTGACCGGCCCGGCTCGCCGGCCGCGCCTCCACACACAGGCCGCCGGGACCCACTCGGCCACCAGATCCCGGCACGCCACCACCAGCCGCCCGGGACGGCAGGCCACCTCATGGGTGCAGCCGCCCGGCAGCGGCAGGATCTCGTCCGTGATCACATCGCCCAGCGACGCCGGATCGCACACGCCCAGCACGTCCGACTGGAAGTCGGACACACCGGTGTAGCGGACCAGCAGATCCTCCTCGTGCCGGGTGCAGTCGTGCCGGAAGCGGATCTCGACGCCCCCGCCGGCCGTGCGGTTCACCCGTGTCGGCAGCAGGCCGCGGACACAGCGCCCGGCCTCGGGGTCGTAGTGCGCCGGGTCGGTCGCGAAGGCACGGGCGCCGGGCGGGAGTCCGGCGGCGATGCCGGGCAGCCGGGCGAGATAGGGACCCGGATCGGCGAGCACGGGCTCCTCGCCGCCGCCGCGCAGCTCGACGTACTTCATCTCAGCACTCCGGACGCCCTCTTCCCGCCTCGGCGGCTTCTCCCCGCATCCCCGCTCACACCCCCGTCTCGGCCGCGATCCGCCCGGAGCGGACCGCCTCCACCAGGCACGCGTGGTCGGCCTCGGTGAGGTCGGCGTAGACGGTGGCGAAGTCGGCCACGGCGTCGTCCAGTTCCTCGTTCTTGCCGCAGTACCCGGCGATGAGCCGGGGGTCGGCGCTGTGGGAGTGGGCGCGAGCCAGCAGGGCGCCGGTCATCCGGCCGTAGTCGTCGACCTGGTCCGGCGCGAGGGCGGCGGGGTCGACGCTGCCCTTGCGGTTGCGGAACTGCCGGACCTGGTAGCCGCGTCCGTCCACCGTGGTCCAGCCCAGCAGGATGTCGCTGACCACCTGCATCCGCTTCTGCCCCAGCACCACGCGCCGCCCCTCGTGCTCGGCGGGCGGCACGGGGAAGCCCGCGGTGGCCAGATGCGGGGCGAGCGCCGAGGGCCGGGCCTCCTTCACCTGGAGAACGAGCGGCTCACCGCGGTGGTCGAGGAGCAGCACCACGTAGGACCGGGTGCCCACGCTGCCGGTGCCGACGACACGGAAGGCGACGTCCTGCACCGCGTACCGCGCGAGCAGCGGCAGCCGGTCCGCGCCCAGCGTCGACAGGTACGGCTCCAGTGAGGCGGCGACGGCGGCGGCCTCGGCGTCCGGAACGCGGCGCAGCACCGGGGGCGCGTCCACGAAGCGGCGGCCACCGTCCTCGCACTCCTCGGTCGACCTGGCGGCGAAGCGGCCGCTGGTGTTGGCCCGCGCCTTCGCCGACACCCGCTCCAGGGTGCCCAGCAGGTCGTGGGCGTCGGCGTGGGAGACCAGTTCCTCGTCCGCGATGGCGTTCCAGGCGTCCAGCGCGGGCAGCCGGGCCAGCAGCCGCATGGTGCGCCGGTACGCGCCGACGGCGTCCCGCGCGGCGGCGCGACAGGTGTCCTCGTCGGCCCCCGCCTCACGCCCGGCCAGCACCAGGGAGGCTGTCAGCCGCTTCAGGTCCCACTCCCAGGGGCCGTGCACCGTCTCGTCGAAGTCGTTGAGGTCGATGACCAGACCACCGCGCGCGTCCCCGTACAGACCGAAGTTGGCCGCGTGGGCGTCACCGCAGAGCTGGGTGCCGATGCCGGTCACCGGGGTGCGGGCCAGGTCGTACCCCATGAGGCCGGCCGAGCCGCGCAGGAAGGCGAAGGGGGAGGCGGCCATGCGGCCCACCCTTATCGGGGTCAGCTCGGCAAGGCGCCCGGCGTTGGACTCCTCGACCGCGGCCACCGCGTCCGGACGCGCGCCGTCCACCACGAGATCCCGGTGGGCACCGCGGGGCACGTCGGCCCGCAGGGCCTTGCCCTGGTGCTTGGCGGACCCGGCCGGCGGCCACTGCGCGAACCCGCGCAGCCTCGGGACCCTGCCCACCGGCCCCGTCCCGGCAGGCTCCACCCCGGCTCCGGCCACCACGACCGCCTCCCCCGCGCCCCGAACGCTCCAGCACGAGCGTCTCGAACATCAACTCGTGCCGAAGGTACATGCGGTGGCCGAAACCTGTCAGACCCTGTGGACGACTCACCGTTCGTGGACATCCACGGCGACGTCCAAGACGGTCACCTCCCGCTTAGCCGGCACCCCTCCCACTACGCCGATCGCGGCCGCCTGGGAGACCGCCCCGACGGCACCGCGCTGGACCGGGGCGCCGTGCTGGACCCACTCCGACCTGATGCCGAGCAACCTGCTGGGCGCCGACGGCCGGCCGGCGGCGGTCATCGACTTCGGCACGGCGGGCGTGGGCGCCCCGGCGATCGACCTCACCCCCGCCCGGAACCTGAACAGCCCGACAAGGGTGGCCGCAGGCCCCACGTCTGCAGGGCATAGGGCCGTCCCTTCTCCTCCCCCTCGATCAGCGGCACGTCAAGCAGGCTGAATCCCGCCCTGGTGGCCACGGCGACGCTGGCGGAGTTCTCGGCCTCCAGCTCCAGGATCACTTCTTCCGCGCCCAGTTGTTCGAAGGCGTATCCGGCCATCACCCGCACCGCCCGCGCGGCCAGTCCCTGGCCGCGATACGCCGGGCCGACCGCATAGCCGATCTCTGTGCCCTCCGGGGCGCGCCGCAGCATCACCTCGCCCAGCGGCGCGCGGCCGTCAACGGTGATGGCGAGCAGGATGGTCGTGCCGTCCGCCCGCATCCGCCGGCCCCGGTCCAGCCGTGCGCGAGCGGCTGCTTCGTCGAAGGGTGAGACCATCGGCGTCCAGTACGCGATGTCGGGATGGTCGAACAAGTCCGGCATCGCGGGCAGGTCCGCTTCCGTCCAGTCACGCAGGACGAGCCCCTCCCCTGTGAGCTCGATCCGATCGGGAAACGGTGACGGGGTGCCGCTCATGGTGACGATCCTTCCTGGCCTGACGGGACAAGGCAGCGTGACCCGGGACACTCACCGCCTCACCAGGACGTGGCCCAGGCCGGGTACGCCCAGGTACCGGGCGGACGAGTTCGAGCCCGTCCGCCGAACGCAGCGGCTCCAGCAGGCACAGCAGGTCAGACCGGGACAGGACCACCGTACGCCTCCCGGGTTGACTGGCCTTCACCAATGGAGTCGCAGGTGGCCCACCCGCCGGCAAACGCTCCGAAGGATCCCCACGGGCGCCGCGGCACACCTCGTTCGCCCCGCAAAGCCGTTGCGCCGCGAGTCGGGCTCGGGCAACTCCTGGGCGCGGATACGACTACGCGTCAGGCAGTCACCGGACCAGCCGCGTGTGCGCCTCGCAGTGGGCGGCGGTGTGCACGCACTGAAGTACGTGGCGGACCTGGAGGTGCTCTCGAAGCACACCACGCGAACCATGCGGGTCGAAGCCCTGTGGACCGCCGCCAGCGTGTACGTCCGGCAGGGGAACCATGCGGCCGCCGCGGCCCGGCTGGCCGAGGCACTGGCGCTGAGCAGCAGCGCCGACGACCTCCGGCTGTGGATGCGGCTGCGCTTCGCCGCCGCGTCGCTTTACCTGCAGATGCACCCCTCCCGGCTCTCCGACGCGCAGCAGATCCTCAAGGAGGTCGAGCCCGCACTGGTCCTGGTCGGGGACGCCGGGCAGCATCTGGAGTTCCACACGATCCGGGCCCATGCGCATTTCCAGGCGGGGGAGCTCGACGCGGCGCGCAGTTTGTGCGAGGAGATCCGCCCCGACGCGAAGAAGCTCGAGTTCCGCGACATGATCCGGTTCGAGGTACTGGTCCATCTGCTCGACATCATCTCCGGGCAGGTGGAAGCCGGGGTGCGCGCCGTCGAGGCGCTGGCCGGAAAGGCGCACGAGGCGTCCAACATGGATCTCGCCGCGGAGATCTGGAAAAACCTCGCGGAAACCCTGGCCTTCGTCCAGTCGGCGAAGTCCGGCCCCGGGGCGGCCGCTTCGTAGTCCCCGCCTCACGGTCCCCACCTGGTCCGCCGCCCTCGCCGTCCCGCCTCGCATTCCGCGCCGAGGCGGGACGGGCGCGTATCAGGGACTACACCGGAGGAGGACAGGGGCGGGTTGATTCCTGAGCTGGAGGAAGCACAGTGCTCACCGATCCCGCCCCGGCCACCCGCCGGGCGCACGTCGTCGGGAGGCGGTGCATTGCCGCTGCAAGGAGCGGGGCCGACAGATGCGGGCGCTGAAGATGATCACGACGACGTCCCCGCCGTGCTGCTTAACGGGGTTCCAGCGGGAGCTGGTCCTCCCGGCGGGGCAGCGGCGGACCCGGCGGGTGCGCCCGCCGATGGCGAAGCAGCTCTTCGCCCGCCAGCCGCCGGGCAGTTGTGCATGTAAGAAGCGTCACACCGCAGCCCATCTGCCTGGACACACGGAAACGGGCTGATCGTTATCACGATCAGCCCGTCTCTTCGGTGCAACCAGAGCACTTCTAAGGGTGCTCCGTTGTGCGCGAGGGGGGAGTTGAACCCCCACGCCCTTTCGGGCACTGGAACCTGAATCCAGCGCGTCTGCCTATTCCGCCACCCGCGCATTGGGTGTGTCTTCCGGTTCGGCCCTTGCGGGCTGGCCCCTTCCGACATGCAGAACACTAGCACGGCCCACGGGGTGGAATCACATCCCTTTCCCAGGCCCCCCACCAGGCCATCTGTCCCGCCGGGTCCGAGGACGCGCATCGCACGGCGGCCCCGCCCGGCGACCCCGAGACCCCCGCTCCTGCGGACAAAGCTGTTCAGGTATCAACCTCGTACCGGTCCCGGCCATCTCATCCACAGGAGGACCGGACCGGACGCCGGGTGCGGGACACTGGACCGGGACCACCTCTACGATCCTCCTCCGAAGGAGTTCGAAGGGGGTCCGCTGGGGGAACCGGCTGATTGCCGGGCGCGTAGATACGATCAGTGAGCAGTACGGGCGAGGCTGCCGCGCCGAGCACGGCACGGCAGGACGGCAGCGACGGAGGAGGTGCCCCATGGGAGTCCTGAAGAAATTCGAGCAGCGTCTCGAAGGTCTGGTCAACGGCACCTTCGCCAAGGTGTTCAAGTCCGAGGTCCAGCCGGTGGAGATCGCCGGCGCGCTCCAGCGGGAGTGCGACAACAACGCGACGATCTGGAACCGCGACCGGACCGTCGTGCCCAACGACTTCATCGTGGAGCTGAGCACGCCCGACCACGAGCGGCTCAGCCCCTACTCCGGGCAGCTCGGCGACGAGCTGGCCGGAATGGTGCGCGACTACGCCAAGCAGCAGCGCTACACCTTCATGGGGCCGATCAAGGTCACCCTGGAGAAGGCCCCCGACCTGGACACCGGTCTGTACCGGGTGCGCAGCCGCACCCTCGCCTCCTCCAGCAGCCAGGAGCCCCAGGCCCCGCACTCCGGCGGACCGGGCCCCTCGGGACCCCAGGCCCCCCAGGGCGGATACGGCTACCCGCCCGCCGGCGCCCCCCCGATGCCGTCCGCGCCGCCCCCCGGCGCCCGGCCCGGCGGCTACGGCTACCCCCAGCCCGCAACTCAGCGCCCCGCCGCCGCCCCGATGGGCGGCGCGGCGACCCGGTACTGGATCGAGGTCAACGGCACCCGCCACCAGATCTCCCGCCCGACCCTCGTGATGGGCCGCAGCACGGAGGCGGACGTACGGATCGACGACCCCGGCGTTTCCCGCAGGCACTGCGAGATCCGCACCGGGACGCCCTCGACGATCCAGGACCTCGGGTCCACCAACGGCATCGTGGTGGACGGGCAGCACACCACCCGCGCTACGCTCCGCGACGGCTCGCGGATCGTCGTGGGCAGCACCACCGTTATCTATAGGCAAGCCGAAGGGTGAAGCGGGGGCAATGTCAGAGCTGACCCTCACGGTCATGCGGCTGGGTTTCCTGGCCGTACTGTGGCTGTTCGTGATCGTGGCCGTGCAGGTCATCCGAAGCGATCTGTTCGGTACCCGCGTCACACAGCGCGGAGCGCGCCGGGAGGCCCAGCGACCGCAGGCCGCCGCCCGGCAGCAGTCCGCGCCCCCGCAGCAGCGCGGCCAGCGCGGGCAGCGGGCCCAGCCAAGCAGCGGCGGCCGGCAGCGGCGCAACGCGCCCACCAAGCTCGTCGTCACCGAGGGCACCCTCGCCGGGACCACCGTGGCGCTCCAGGGCCAGACCATCACCCTGGGCCGCGCGCACGACTCCACGATCGTGCTGGACGACGACTACGCCTCCAGCAGGCATGCCAGGATCTACCCCGACCGCGACGGCCAGTGGATCGTGGAGGACCTCGGCTCCACCAACGGCACCTACCTGGACCGGTCCCGGCTGACGACCCCGACGCCGGTCCCGCTGGGCGGGGCGATCCGCATCGGCAAGACCGTCATCGAGCTGCGGAAGTAGTGCTACACCAATGAATGAGCGCGAGCGGAGCGAGCACGCGGCGGCGGACCGCAATCCGGTCCCCGGCGCGCTCCCGACCGGAGGGTGGGCAGTGTGGCTCGACACGACCGGCTGTACCCGGAGCCGACTGGCGAGGTGCGCATGAGCCTGTCACTGCGCTTCGCCGCCGGATCGCACAAGGGCATGATCCGGGAGGGCAACGAGGACTCCGGGTACGCCGGTCCGCGCCTGCTCGCCATCGCCGACGGCATGGGCGGCCAGGCCGCCGGTGAGGTCGCCTCCTCGGAGGTCATCTCCACCCTGGTCACGCTCGACGACGACGTGCCCGGCTCCGACATCCTCACCTCGCTCGGCACCGCCGTGCGCCGTGCCAACGAACAGCTGCGCTCCATGGTCGAGGAGGACCCGCAGCTCGAAGGCATGGGGACCACCCTCACCGCGCTGCTGTGGACCGGCCAGCGGCTCGGCCTCGTACACGTCGGCGACTCGCGCGCCTACCTGCTGCGCGACGGCATGCTCAGCCAGATCACCCAGGACCACACCTGGGTGCAGCGCCTGGTCGACGAGGGCCGGATCACCGAGGAGGAGGCCGGCGCCCACCCGCAGCGCGCGCTGCTGATGCGCGCCCTCGGCAGCGGCGACCACGTCGAGCCCGACCTCTCCATCCGCGAGGTCCGCGCCGGCGACCGCTACCTGATCTGCTCCGACGGGCTCTCCGGCGTCGTCTCCCACCAGACGATGGAGGAGGCGCTCGCCAGTTACCAGGGCCCGCAGGAGACCGTGCAGGAGCTGATCCAGCTCGCGCTGCGCGGCGGCGGCCCCGACAACATCACGGTGATCGTCGCCGACGTGCTCGACCTGGAGACCGGCGACACCCTCGCCGGGCAGCTGTCCGACACCCCGGTCGTGGTCGGCGCCGTCGCCGAGAACCAGCACCACCTGAACCACGACAACGGCATCATGCAGACCCCGGCCGGCCGCGCCTCGCACCTCGGCCGCCAGGGCCGCAGGCAGTCAGGCGGCGGCCGGCACGGCGCGCCCTCCGGCGACACCGAGGAATACGCCCCCGCGGGCAGCTTCGGCGAGTACTCCGAGGAGGACTTCACCAAGCCCCGCAAGGGCCGTCGCTGGCTGAAGCGTTCCCTCTGGAGCGCGCTGGCCCTCGCGGTCGTCGGCGGCGCCGTCTACGGCGGCTGGCGCTGGACCCAGACCCAGTACTACGTCGGGGTCAACGGCGAGCACGTCGCGCTCTACCAGGGCATCAGCCAGGACCTCGCCTGGGTCTCGCTGTCCAAGGTCGAGCAGGACCACCCCGAGATCGAACTCAAGTACCTGCCGTCGTACCAGCAGAAGCAGGTCAAGAACACGATCGTGGTGGCGGGCGGCCTGTCCCAGGCCCGTTCCAAGGTGCAGGCGCTCTCCGTGCAGGCGTCCGCCTGCCGCAAGGAGGCCGAGCACACCGCCGCCGAGCGTGAGCAGCAGAAGTCCAAGACGGGCCAGGGCGCGACCGGCGGCACCACCGGTGCCACCAAGACCGCCTTCACCAAGGCCAGCCCCTCGCCCGACCCCTCGGCCTCCGGGTCGAAGTCGCAGGCGTCGCCCTCGAAGTCCCCGACCGCGTCCGCCACTCCCCGGCCCGGCCCCAGCCTCTCCGAGGATGAGCAGAAGGTCGCCGATCAGTGCGGCAAGCAGTAGGCAAGCCGTGAGAGGCCCCGTCACACGATGAGCAGTACTACCAATTCGCCGACGCACCACACGTCCACGATCGGCTCGATCGGTGCGCCGAGCCGCCGCAACACCGAGCTGGCCCTGCTGGTCTTCGCCGTGGCCATCCCGGTGTTCGCCTACGCCAATGTGGGCCTGGCCCTCAACGACCAGGTCCCCGCGGGCCTGTTCGGCTACGGCCTGGGCCTCGGCCTGCTGGCGGGCGTCGCCCACCTCGCGGTCCGCAAGTTCGCGCCCTACGCCGACCCGCTGCTGCTGCCGCTGGCCACCCTGCTCAACGGGCTCGGTCTGGTGGCGATCTGGCGCCTGGACCAGTCGAAGCTGCTGCAGTCCATCGGCCAGGCAGGCGGCAAGGCCACCAACCAGCTGGTCTACACGGCGCTGGGCATCATCCTGTTCGCCGTCGTGCTGATCTTCCTCAAGGAGCACCGCACGCTGCAGCGGTACACGTACATCTCCATGGTGGCCGCGCTCGTCCTGCTGCTGCTCCCGCTGGTGCCCGGCCTGGGCGCGAGCGTGACCTACGGCGCCAAGATCTGGATCCAGATCGGCAGCTTCACCATCCAGCCCGGTGAGTTCGCCAAGATCGTGCTCGCGGTGTTCTTCGCCGGATACCTGATGGTCAAGCGGGACGCGCTCGCGCTCGCAAGCCGCCGCTTCATGGGTCTCTACCTGCCACGCGGCCGTGACCTCGGCCCGATCCTGGTCGTCTGGTTCACCTCGATCATCATCCTGGTCTTCGAGACCGACCTCGGAACCTCGCTGCTGTTCTTCGGCATGTTCGTGATCATGCTGTACGTGGCCACCGAGCGGACGAGCTGGATCGTCTTCGGTCTGCTGATGAGCGCCGTCGGCGCGGTCGGCGTGGCGAGCTTCGAGACACACGTTCAGCAGCGTGTCCAGGCGTGGCTCGACCCGATGAAGGAGTACACGCTCTCCCGTCAGGGCCAGGCCGGCCACTCCGACCAGCTCCAGCAGGCCCTGTGGGCCTTCGGCTCCGGCGGCACCCTCGGCACCGGCTGGGGCCAGGGCCACTCCGAGCTGATCCGCTTCGCCGCCAACTCCGACTTCATCCTCGCCACCTACGGCGAGGAGCTGGGCCTGGCGGGCATCATGGCGATCCTGCTGATCTACGGCCTGATCGTGGAGCGCGGTGTGCGTACCGCGCTGGCCGCCCGCGACCCCTTCGGCAAGATGCTCGCCATCGGCCTGTCCGGCGCGTTCGCCCTCCAGGTGTTCGTCGTCGCGGGCGGCGTGATGGGCCTCATCCCGCTGACCGGCATGACGATGCCCTTCCTCGCGTACGGCGGTTCCTCCGTCATCGCGAACTGGGCGCTCATCGGCATCCTGATCCGCATCAGCGACACCGCCCGGCGCCCGGCACCCAGCCCGGCCGGCAACCCCGACGCCGAGATGACGCAGATCGTGCGGCCCGGCACCTCCGGGCCCGACCCGCAGTGAGCACGGCGGGCGGCGGGACCGTACCTCAGGGCGGGTCCCGCCGGGCCTCAGGAGCGTCCGCGTCCACAGGCAGTGCCCCTAGACTGTGGGCGGCCAAGGACGGGGGCCAGCCCCAGCGACACCGAGAGACCGAAGCGACAGGCGTCCCTGTCAGCTCGTGGAAAGGCCGGACGTGAACAAGCCCCTGCGCCGCATCGCCCTCTTCTGCGGACTGCTCGTCCTGGCCTTGCTGATCCGCGACAACTGGCTCCAGTACGTCCAGGCCGACAAGCTCCGCACCGCGAGCGACAACCGCCGCGTCGCCATCGAGCGCTACGCGGCCCCGCGCGGTGACATCATCGTGGACGGCGAGCCGATAACCGGTTCCGTCGAGACCAAGGCCGGCGACTTCAAGTACAAGCGCACTTACAAGAACGGGCCCATGTGGGCACCGGTCACCGGTTACTCCTCGCAGGCGTTCGACAGCACCCAGCTCGAGAAGATCAACGACGGCATCCTCACCGGCAACGACGACCGGCTGTTCTTCCGCAACACCCTGGACATGCTGACCGGCAAGCCCAAGCAGGGCGGCAACGTCGTCACCACGCTCAACTCCGCGGCGCAGAAGGCCGCCTACGCCGGGCTGAAGAACCAGGGCGGCAAGGGCGCGGTCGTCGCTCTGGAGCCCTCCACCGGCAAGATCCTCGCGCTGGCCTCGTTCCCCTCGTACGACCCGTCGTCGTTCGCGGGTTCCCGTGACGGCGACGCGGAAGCCTGGTCGAAGCTGCAGAAGAAGAGCGACGCCGCCGACCCGATGCTCAACCGGGCGCTGCGCGAGACCTACCCGCCCGGCTCGACGTTCAAGGTGGTCACCGCCGCCGCGGCGCTGGAGAACGGCAAGTACTCCTCCGCCGACCAGAAGACCGACAGCCCGCTGCCCTGGGTGATGCCCGGCACGCAGACCGAGCTGAAGAACGAGGGCAACATCCCCTGCAAGGACGCGACGATGCGGGTCGCGCTCCAGTACTCCTGCAACACCGTCTTCGGCAAGATCGGCGCCGACCTCGGCAACGACAAGATGCTGGCCGAGGCGAAGAAGTTCGGCTTCGACTCCGAGCAGTTCACGCCGATCCGCGCCAACGCCTCCGTGTTCTCCAAGGACATGAACGACTCGCAGACCGCGCTGTCCTCCATCGGCCAGTTCAACACCGCGGCCACCCCGCTCCAGATGGCCATGGTCGCCTCCGCGGTCGCCAACGACGGCAAGCTGATGAAGCCCTACATGGTCGACTCGCTGCAGTCCTCCAACCTGGACCCGGTGGAGAAGAGCGAGCCGCAGGAGATGAGCCAGCCGCTCTCACCGGGCAACGCGCAGATCCTCCAGTCGATGATGGAGACGGTCGTCAAGGACGGCACCGGTAAGAGGGCGCAGATCAACGGTGTGACGGTGGGTGGCAAGACGGGTACCGCGCAGCACGGTGTGGAGAACAGCGAGAACCCCTACGCGTGGTTCCTCTCCTACGCCAAGCTGCCCGACCACAGCTCCCCGGTGGCCGTGGCCGTGGTCATCGAGGACGACAACGCCGTGCGCGACGACATCTCCGGTGGCGGCCTGGCCGCCCCGATCGCGAAGAGCGTCATGGAGGCGGTCATCAAGTCCAAGAAGTGAACCCGCTCACGTGCCCTTCACATCGCCGCACGTTGCGATACCGGTCCGGTATCGGGTTACCGGCTTGGCCGGGTCACACAGAGCGAGCCGGGTACGGTAGGCCCGGACGGAAGCTCCGGCCGCGCACACCCGTGCCGGGCGGGACCGACGGAGAGGGCTGGTAAGTAGCTATGGAAGAGCCGCGTCGCCTCGGCGGCCGGTACGAACTGGGCCACGTACTCGGCCGTGGTGGCATGGCAGAGGTCTACCTCGCGCATGACACCCGCCTCGGCCGCACCGTGGCGGTGAAGACGCTGCGCGCGGACCTCGCGCGTGATCCGTCCTTCCAGGCCCGGTTCCGCCGGGAGGCCCAGTCTGCCGCCTCGCTCAACCATCCCGCGATCGTCGCGGTCTACGACACGGGCGAGGACTACATCGACGGGGTCTCCATCCCGTACATCGTGATGGAGTACGTCGACGGCTCCACGCTCCGTGAGCTGCTGCACTCCGGGCGCAAGCTGCTGCCCGAGCGGTCGATGGAGATGACCATCGGCATCCTCCAGGGTCTGGAGTACGCCCACCGCAGCGGCATCGTCCACCGGGACATCAAGCCGGCCAACGTCATGCTGACCCGCAACGGCCAGGTCAAGGTGATGGACTTCGGCATCGCCCGCGCCATGGGCGACTCCGGGATGACGATGACGCAGACCGCGGCCGTGATCGGCACCGCCCAGTACCTCTCGCCGGAGCAGGCCAAGGGCGAGCAGGTCGACGCCCGGTCCGACCTGTACTCCACCGGCTGCCTGCTCTACGAGCTGCTGACCGTCCGCCCGCCGTTCGTGGGCGACTCCCCGGTGGCCGTCGCCTACCAGCACGTGCGCGAGGAGCCGCAGCCGCCGAGCGTGTTCGATCCGGAGATCACGCCGGAGATGGACGCGATCGTCCTCAAGGCGCTGACCAAGGACCCGAACTACCGCTACCAGTCGGCCGACGAGATGCGCGCCGACATCGAGGCGTGCCTCGACGGCCGGCCCGTCGGCGCGACCGCGGCCATGAGCACGGTCGGCTACGGCTACGCCGGCGACCAGGCGACCACCGCGCTGCGGCAGGAACCGGCCGGAGCGACGACGATGCTCCCGCCGATGAACCCGGACGACGGCGGCTACGGCTACGACGACCGGCCCGACCGGCGGCGCCAGCAGAAGAAGAACAGCAACAACACCTCGACGATCCTGCTGGCGGTCGCGGGTGTGCTGGTGCTCGTCGGCGCGATCCTCATCGGCATGTGGATGTTCCCCGGCAACACGGAGAAGCCCTTCAAGGCGCCGAACTTCGTGGGCAACACCGTCGAGGACGCCCGGAAGATGGCGGATGCCTCGGATCTGAAGCTGGGCGACATCACGCGCAAGCCGTGCGACGCCCAGCCCAGGAACAAGATCTGCTCCCAGACCCCGGCGGCCGGCTCGGACGTCAACAAGAAGGACACCATCGACCTGGTGGTCTCCACGGGCGCGCCCAAGGTGACGATCCCGAGCGTCATCGGACTCAGCTTCGACGAGGCACGGGCGAAGCTCGAGGGTGACGACTACCAGCTCACGGTGAAGAAGGAGACCCGCGTCTCCAGCGACACCCCGGACAACGTCCTCGACCAGGACCCCACCGGCGGCAAGCAGGTGCAGAAGGGGTCGACGATCACCCTGACCGTCGCCAAGGCCGAGGAGAAGGTCACCATCCCGGACGTCAAGGGCAAGTCCTGCGACGAGGCCAAGGCCGCTCTCCAGCAGGCGGGTCTCGTCCCGACCTGCAACGACCAGCCGGTGGCCGACCCGGCCCAGAAGGACAAGGTCCAGGGCACCAACCCGGAGATCGGCCGCCAGGTCAAGAAGGGCACCCCGGTCTCCATCAGCGTCGGCAAGAACGACGCCCCGGAGCAGGTCCAGGTCCCGGACGTCACCAAGCAGTCCCTGAAGGACGCCCGCAACACCCTCCAGGGCCTCGGCCTCCAGGTGAACGCCCAGGGCCCCGGCGCCGGCGACGAGAACTCCACGGTCCTCACGCAGAGCGTCCAGCCCGGCACCCCGGCCAACAAGGGCGACACCATCACCCTCATCACCGTGAGCCAGGGCAACGGCAATGGCAATGGCGGCGGCATCGGCGGAATCTTCGGCGGCCAGAACGGCTGACCCCCTCCACTCCGTCCAGCGGACAGCCCCGGCACCCACAGTGCCGGGGCTGTCCCGTTTTCCGATCGTGCCTTCATATGCCCGCAGGTCGTTGACAGGCCGTGATCGACGAATCCGTACTCCCATGGCATGGTCGTCCTGCGCGGCGCTGACCTGCGGAACTTCGAGAGTGACAACGTGTCACTCTCGCTGGAGAGTTATCCACAGGCCCGTCGGAGCCTCACCGTCTACTCCCGCCGAGCCGTCCTCAACATCGCCATGCTCCTCCGCGACAGCGAGGTCGCCCGGCGGGTGCGCACGTACCTGCTGGACGTGGAGCAGGCGTCCCGTCGCGAACTCGGCCAGGCGGCGCTGGACGACCGTATCGACCGGCGCATCGCGCACGTCCTCGGCAGGACGGTGGTGCCGATGTTCAACGCGCTGATCGAGACCTCCGGCGACCGTCAGCGGGAGCTGTCGGCGATGCGGGACGGGGTGCGGCGGATCGAGCAGCGGCTGCGGACGCATCATGCGCGGCTGCGGCGGCTGGAGTGCCCAAGGCCCTGATCAGCGCAGTTCGGCCGGAGGGGTGCGCCTGGCGTCGACCTTCTCCGTGCGGACCAGCTCCGCCCAGACCACGTAGCGGTAGCGGCTCGTGTAGACCGGGGTGCAGGTCGTCAGGGTGATGTAGTGGCCCGGCTTGGTCCTCCCGGACTCCTCGGGGACCTGGGCGAGGACGTCGACGTTGTACTTCGAGGTCTCGGGGAGGATCGAGTAGACCTTGTAGACGTACCACTCGTCCTTGGTCTCGAAGACGACCGGGTCGCCCTCGTGGACCTTGTCGATGTTGTGGAACTTGGCACCGTGGCCGTCGCGGTGGGCGGCGAGGGTGAAGTTGCCCTTCCTGCCGGTCATCGGGAGGGCGGCCTCGGCCGGGTCGGTGTAGTAGCCGGCCACGCCCTCGTCGAGGACGTCGGTGGAGGTGCCCTTCTCCACCAGGACCGCGCCGTTGCGCATCGCCGGGACGTGCAGGAAGCCGATGCCGTCCTTGGTGTCCAGCGCGCCGGGACCGGTCGCGGAGTTCGCCCAGTGGTCGCGGACCTTGTCCGCCTGCCGGTCGGCGTGCCGGTCGGCGACGACGTTGGTCCACCACAGCGAGTAGACGACGAACAGCCCGAGCACCACCCCGGCCGTGATGAGGAGTTCCCCGAGGAAGCTCACCGCCCGCGCGACCGGTCCCTGCCCCCGCGGCGGGCCCCCGCCCGCGCCGGACCCGGCCGTGTGCTCTTCGGTGCCGTCGGCGGTCGCTGCCACAGATCCCCTGCCCATGTTCGGCTCTTCGGCTGGTGAGACGGACCGCCGCTACTGGACGAGCGCGTCCGGCTTGCCCTTGCTGCGCGGGCGTTCCTCGACCATCTTGCCCCAGACGATCAGCCGGTACTTGCTGGTGAACTCCGGCGTGCAGGTGGTGAGGGTGATGTACCGACCCTCACGGGTGAACCCCGACCCGTTCGGCACCGGATTCAGCACGCTGGTGTTGGACGGCGGGGTCACCGGCAGCATCGAGGCCACCTTGTACACGAAGTACTCGTCCTGCGTCTCGACCACGACGGCGTCCCCCGCCACCAGCCGGTTGATGTAACGGAACGGCTCCCCGTGGGTGTTGCGGTGCGCAGCGAGCCCGAAGTTGCCGGTCCTGTCGTACGGCATCGCCGTCTTCAGCGGCGCTTCCCCGTAGTGCCCGACCATCCCCTTGTCGAGCACCTTCTTGTTGCTGACGCCCTCCGCGATCGGCGCGACCACGTCCAGCTTGGGGATGTGCAGGATGGCGAACCCCTGACCCGGCTCGAACACCCCCGGCGCCCGCTTGCCGTTCGCCCAGTCGTCCTGGAGCTGGCTCGTCTCGCTGCCGGCCTCCGCGTGGGCCCGGACGTTGGTCCACCAGAGCTGGTAGGTGACGAACAGCAGCATGACCACGCCGGTGGTGATGAAGAGTTCGCCCACCGCACGGCTCACCATGACGGCCGCCCCCGGCTTGCGCGCCCGCGCCTGCCGCCGGGCCTCCACCCGCGACAGCGGCCGCGCCGGACCGTCAGCGATGGCGGACACCCCCTCGCGTCCCCCGCCACGCCGCCCGCCCCCGCGCTTGGCGGCCTTCCTGCGGGCCGCACGCCCACCGGTGGCTCCGCCGGAGCCCACCGCATCCGTGGAGGCGCTCAGCGAGCCGTACGCGCCCTCCGCCGCAGCGGGCACCCGGAGCGCCATGGTCCGGTCGTCCAGGGGGAGTTCGGGACCGGCCGCGTACGCGCCTCGGCCACCGTGGCCGTCGACCGGCGGCATCCGTGCCGTCCCCGGATCGCCCGCGCCCACGAACGCCGGACCGTAGAACCCGTACGGCGCCCCGCCGTACGCGTCCTCGCGTTCCGGGCGCGGGGTGGTCACGCCGTGGCCCTGCCCACCACCGGGGCGAGCCCCGCCGACCTCGCCACCGCGTCCCGGTCGCCGCACTCGGCGAGCCAGTTGGCCAGCATCCGGTGACCGTGCTCGGTCAGCACCGACTCCGGGTGGAACTGCACGCCCTCGACCGGGAGCTCACGATGGCGCAGCCCCATGATGATCCCGTCCTCGGTGCGGGCGGTGACCTCCAGCTCGGCCGGCACGGTGGCCGGCTCGGCGGCCAGGGAGTGGTACCGGGTCGCGATGAACGGCGTCGGCAGACCCGCGAAGACGCCCCGGCCCTCGTGGATCACCGGCGAGGTCTTGCCGTGCAGCAGCTCGGGCGCGCGGTCCACCACCCCGCCGTAGGCGACCTGCATCGACTGCATGCCGAGGCAGACCCCGAACACCGGGACGCCGGTCGCGGCGCAGTGCCGGACCATCTCCACGCAGACCCCGGCCTCCTCCGGCGTACCCGGGCCGGGCGAGAGGAGGACGCCGTCGAAACCGTCCTGGGCGTGGGCCGTGGTCACCTCGTCGTTGCGCAGCACCTCGCACTCGGCGCCGAGCTGATACAGGTACTGGACGAGGTTGAAGACGAAGCTGTCGTAGTTGTCGACGACGAGAATCCGGGCGCTGCTCACTGGTTGTCCACCGTCACATCGTTGAAGGGCAGCAGTGGTTCCGCCCACGGGAACACGTACTGGAACAGGACGTAGACCGCGGCCACGACGAGCACGAGCGAGATCAGTGCCCTCACCAACGCGTTGCCCGGCAGATGCCGCCAGATCCAGCCGTACATGCCGTCCCTTCCGTTCCTCCACGGCCCCTGACTCACGCCGTACGGCACCAGACTAACGGCGCCGGGTCCGTCACCGGCGTGCCTGGAGCACACCTGGACTTACGGGGCCGGGCGCCGATCACCTCAATGACGGGCGGAACGGTTTCGCGCCGCGAACACGCGGTCGGCGGGTGAGGGGCGGCTCCCTCCCGCGCCGCTACTTCACGGGCGTCGCGTAGTGCAGGTCGACGGTTCCGGTGTAGCCGGGCAGCGTGACGGTGCCCTCGTCGGCGACGTCCCAGCCGAGGCCGTAGACATTCACGTACACCATGTAGTTCTGGATCGCCTTGCTCGCGGCGAGCGCCTGCTTCAGCCGCTCCGGGTCGCCCACGGCAGTGATCTTGTACGGGGGTGAGTAGACACGGCCCTGGAGGATCAGGGTGTTGCCGACGCAGCGGACCGCGCTGGTGGAGATCAGCCTCTGGTCCATGACCCTGATGCCCTGCGCGCCGCCGTTCCACAGCGCGTTGACGACCGCCTGGAGGTCCTGCTGGTGGATGACCAGGTAGTCGGGCTGGGGCGGGGGATAGCCGGGGAGCTTGGCGGTGGCGTTCGGCGGAGCGTCGTCGAGGGTCACGGTGACCGCTCTGCCGGTGAGCCGCTCGGTGCCCGCGCTCTTCTCCAGCCCGCCGAGCCTCTGGTCCTGGGCACGGGTGCTGCCGTCGTCGCCCTCGGCCAGCGACTCGACGCTGTGCCGCAGTGTGGCGTTGGACTCGTCCAGACCCTTGTTCTTCCGGCTGCGCTCCTGGATGAGGTCCGACAGCTTCAGCAGTGAGGTGTCGGTGCGCAGGTCGGTGCCCTTGGCGGTGTTGAAGCTGGTGACGAAGATGAGGCCGGCCAGAGCGAAGACGCCGGCGGTGAGAATCCGCACCGGCCGGAAACGGGGACGACGGGCGGTCGCGGAACCCATTGCTCCCGTCCCTGGGGAGTCGGCAGAATTGCTCAACGTACCCTTATCTCCTTCGGCGCCGCGGAAGCACTACGCTAACGGACGTCCGGGGGAGGACTCGGTGCGCCCTTGCCGTCCCCTTGTACGCTGCCCCGAGCTCGACCCAGACACCTGCGCGGCCACGCAGCGCATCGACAGGAGAGACCTTCGTGCCGAAGTCACGTATCCGCAAGAAGGCCGACTACACGCCGCCGCCCGCCAAGCAGGCGCAGGCCATCAAGCTCACCAACAGCGCCTGGGTCGCGCCCGTCATGCTGGCCATGTTCCTCATCGGCCTGGCGTGGATCGTGGTGTTCTACGTGACCGACGGCTCGCTGCCGATCGACAGCCTGGACAACTGGAACATCGTCGTCGGCTTCGGCTTCATCGCGGCGGGCTTCGGCGTCTCCACCCAGTGGAAGTGACCGGGCCCCGACCCCGGTCCCGGCGACCTCTGCCCACGGCTCTCCACTGAGTTATCCACAGGCCAACGAAGTATCCACATCCCCCTGGGGAAAAGGAATACGATCTGTGGATAACTAATCCCCGGTTGACGCCGGGAACACCATCCGACGACCGGCTCTCCCGCGCACGCCCCCTGTCTGACCTGCGGATTCTCATCCGAGCGACGGGGGGCACGGTTGTTCCCGCACAGTGTGCACAAGATCGGGCACAGACTGTGGACAACGGTTCGGGCTCAGGTGAGCTGAAGGGTTCTCACCAGGGTGAGAACGGCCACGACCAGGAGCACCAGCGCACAGGCCCCGTACTGGATCAGCGCCCGCCGTTCGCGCGGGGCGTGGATCATGGCGTACCCCACGACGACACCGGCGACCAGCCCGCCGATGTGCGCCTGCCAGGCGATGCCCGGCACCCCGAACGTGATGATCAGGTTGACCACCAGCAGCACGACGACCGGACGCATGTCGTACCGGAGCCGGCGCAGCAGCACCGCGGTGGCGCCGAACAGGCCGAAGATCGCACCGGAGGCCCCCAGCGAGGGCTGGTTGGGCGCGGCCAGCAGGTAGGTCAGCGCGCCGCCGGCCAGGCCGCACACCAGGTACAGCGTGAGGTAGCGGGCACGGCCGAGGGCGCCTTCCAGCGGGCCGCCGATCCACCACAGGCTGAGCATGTTGAACAGGATGTGCACATAGCCGCCGTGCAGGAACATCGAGGTCAGCAGGCGGTACCACTGGCCCTCGGCGACGCCCTGGATGCCGGCGAGATGGGGGGCGTAGGCCCGGCCGATCAGGTCGAACTGGTTGGTGAAGACGTCGCCGAGGGCGAGCTTGACCAGGAAGAGAGCCAGGTTCAGGCCGATGAGGACCTTGGTGACCAGGCGGGGGTCGCGGGTGAGGGTGCCGCCCGCGAGTGTGCGGGGGCGATTGTCGGCCGGTGCGGACACGCTGCCGCCCGAGCCGGAGGCGCCGCCGCGCACACAGTCGGGGCACTGGAAGCCGACGGAGGCGTCGACCATGCACTCGGGGCAGATCGGGCGGTCGCAGCGGGTGCAGCGCACGCCGGTCTCGCGGTCCGGGTGCCGGTAGCAGACGGGCACCTTGCGGGCGCCCGGGGCGTCGGCCGCTGCCTGGTCCATGAGATCCCCTTCGTCCCCGCGTCGTCCGTCGTCACTCCACCGGGCGTGGAACCGCCCCCGCCCATCCTTACGGACAAGGGGGGCGTTTGGTTCCCGCGCGGAACCCACCGGCCGCAGGTCAGCCCTCGGTCTTCTCCACCACGACGGACTCGATCACCACGTCCTCGACCGGGCGGTCGTTGCGGCCGGTGGGGACGGCGGCGATGGCGTCGACGACCTTCCGGCCGGCCGGGTCGGCGACCTCGCCGAAGATGGTGTGCTTGCGGTTCAGCCAGGTGGTCGGGGAGACCGTGATGAAGAACTGCGAGCCGTTGGTGCCCGGCCCGGCGTTGGCCATGGCGAGCAGATAGGGCCTGTTGAACGACAGGTCGGGGTGGAACTCGTCCGGGAACTGGTAGCCGGGGCCGCCGATGCCGGTACCGAGCGGGTCGCCGCCCTGGAGCATGAAGCCGCTGATCACCCGGTGGAAGGTGGTGCCGTCGTACAGCGGGTCCGTGCTCTCGACGCCGGTCCCGGGGTGCTTCCAGGAGCGCTCGCCCCGGGCCAGCTCGACGAAGTTCCTGACCGTGGCCGGCGCGTGGTTCGGGAACAGCCTGATCTTGATGTCGCCGTGGTTGGTCTTCAGGGTGGCGTAAAGCTGCTCGGCCACGGTCTGCCTTCCGTCGTCTTTCCGTTCACTGCAGATCCTCGCACGCTCCGGGCCGCCCGGAACCGGGCGGGTGACGGCGAGTTCGACCCGTATGGGCGGCGCCGGGCGGTGCATCATGGCAGGGTCGTGAGCGGGCTCGTTGCCCGGATTTCCACCGCTTCGCCGGAGATCGGCACCCGTATGCCCGTCCACACATGCTGTGTGGACCACCGACAGGCATGATCCGTAACAGGGTGGACAGTCGAAATACCGTACCGCCACCGAGGAGGAGGTTCCCGTGACCCGCATCGACAGCGTGCGCGCCGCGACCGGTTCGGCCAAGGACAGCGTGCTGCACGCAGCGGACGTGGTGGCGCCCTATGCCGACACGGCCAAGGAGCGTGCCGCTCACTACACGCAGGAGGCACGTGTACGGCTGGCGCCCGTGGTCTCGCAGGCGGCCGACCAGGCCCGTCTTCAGTACGACGCCAAGCTCGCCCCGCAGGTGGAGCGAGCGCTCTCCCACGTCCCGCCGAAGGTCGATCAGGCGGCACAGGACGCCGCCAAGCTGACCCGCAAGGCCGCCAAGCAGGCGGCGGAGTACTCCCGCCCCAGGATCGAGCAGGCCGTGGCCGCCGCCACCCCGGTGTACGACGAGGCCGCGGCACGCAGCGCCGCCGCCCTGGTCGCACTGCGGGGCAATGTCTCGGCCAAGGAGATCAAGAAGCTGGCCCGCCGCAACGAGCGCCGCGGCCGCACCGGCCGGGCGCTCAGGTACGTGGCCCTGGCCAGCCTGCTCGCGGGCGGCGCCTACGCCGTCTGGCAGTGGTGGGACCGCCAGGCCAACCCGGACTGGCTGGTCGAGCCCCCGGCCGCTACGGAGATGCCGGACTCCGCCCGACTTCACTCGGTCGACGGCGCCGGCTCCTCCGTCCTGGACCCCGAGGTCCAGGCGAAGCAGGTCGAGGACGACGTCGAGGGCGACGAGAACCGTTGACCGGACGCCTCAACTGACGGGCACCGCACGCTGTTTCACGTGAAACAGCGTCGGCGCCGCCCTGAGCCCCCGTCCCCGCGGCAGCATGAGAAAACCCCCTCCGTACTGCGTTTCCGCAGCTCGGAGGGGGTTTTTGGTTGTGGAGCCTAGGGGAGTCGAACCCCTGACATCTGCCATGCAAAGACAGCGCTCTACCAACTGAGCTAAGGCCCCGGAAGGGAACGACCGACGAGAGGACTGGCTCCCGGAGGGCGTCACAGACCAGAGTACCGGTTCACCCCCCGTATCCCGCAAAAAGATTGGGGCTCCCCGCGAATCACCCCGCTCCGTAGGATGCTCGACGTGGTTCGCTTCAGCGAACCACGGTTTCTGGGGAAGCGATGGGGAGACGCAATGGATGCCGCACAGCAGGAAGCAACCGCGAGAGCGCGGGAGCTCCAGCGGAACTGGTACGGGGAGCCGTTGGGGGCGCTCTTCCGTAAGCTCATCGACGATCTCGGGCTCAACCAGGCCCGGCTCGCCGCCGCGCTCGGGCTGTCGGCCCCGATGCTGTCGCAGCTCATGAGCGGCCAGCGGGCCAAGATCGGCAATCCCGCGGTGGTGCAGCGGGTGCAGCTGTTGCAGGAACTGGCCGCGCAGGTGGCGGACGGCAGTGTGAGCGCGGCCGAGGCGACCGACCGCATGGACGAGATCAAGAAGTCCCAAGGGGGCTCGGTGCTCAGCAACACCACGCACACGACGAGCAGTTCGGGCGCGCCCACCGTGAAGCGGGTCGTGCGCGAGATCCAGTCGCTGCTGCGCTCCGTCGCCGCCGCGGGGGACATCATCGACGCCGCGGACACCCTCGCCCCGACGCACCCCGAACTGGCAGAGTTCCTCCGGGTCTACGGCGCGGGCCGCACCGCCGACGCGGTCGCGCACTACCAGTCCCATCAGAGCTGACCCCCGGCCCGGTCCGGAGGGGGTCCGGCACCGGGCCCGGCCGTACGGCCGGGGCAGCGCATCAGGGGGAGGAGCCGCGCGGTCATGGGTGAGGTCTTCGCGGGCCGGTACGAGCTGGCCGACCCGGTCGGGCGTGGCGGTGTGGGCGCGGTGTGGCGCGCCTGGGACCACCGCAGGCGGCGCTATGTCGCCGCCAAGGTGCTCCAGCAGCGCGACGCCCACACCCTGCTGCGCTTCGTGCGCGAGCAGGCGCTGCGCATCGATCATCCGCATGTGCTGGCGCCGGCGAGCTGGGCGGCCGACGACGACCAGGTCCTCTTCACCATGGACCTGGTGTCCGGTGGCTCCCTGGTCCATCTGATCAACGACTACGGTCCTCTTCCGCCGGTGTTCGTCTGCACCCTGCTGGACCAGCTGCTGTCCGGCCTGGACGCCGTGCACGCCGAGGGGGTCGTGCACCGGGACATCAAGCCCGCGAACGTGCTGCTGGAGGCCACCGGCACCGGCCGGCCCCGGCTGCGGCTGTCCGACTTCGGCATCGCCATGCGGTTCGGAGAGCCCCGGCTGACCGAGACCAACCTCGTGGTCGGCACGCCGGGCTATCTGGCGCCCGAGCAGCTGCTGGGGGCCGAACCCGACTTCCCCGCGGACCTGTTCGCGGTGGGGCTGGTCGCCCTGTACCTGCTGGAGGGGGCCAAGCCGGACGGCAAGGAGATCGTCCGGTACTTCCTGGAGCACGGGACGCCGAGCGCGCCGGCGCGGGTGCCCGAGCCGCTGTGGCAGGTGATCGCCACCATGCTCCAGCCCGACCCCGCCGCACGCTTCCGCACCGCCACGGGCGCCCGCAAGGCCCTCGCCGCCGCCCGTGAGCTCCTCCCCGAGCCCGGCCCCGACGACGAACCGATAGAGATCTTCGACCAGCTCGGCCCCCTGCCTCCCGGCTTCGGCCCGGAGGGCCCCCGAAAGCCCGCCCCCGCGGTGGACGCCCGCTGGGGCCACCGGCCCCCGGGCGCCCCGGACACCAGCGGCACGACGACGAACGCCCCGCTGCCCGGCACCCCGGCCACGCCCCCGACAGCCGACCTGGGCACCCGGCCCCCGGCCGTCAGCACCCCGTCCATGTCCGACACCGGCAGCTTCCACCTCCCGCCCCCACCGCCGCCCCGGCCCACGTCCGACCCCCACACCGCCGCGTACACGGCCCGCGACCCCCGCACACCGGGCCGGCCCCCCGAGGCTCCGCGCACCCCCGGCCACCGCGCCCACTCCCGGCCACGCTCCGGCCCCTCCGCCAAGGTCGCGGTCCCGGTACTGCTGCTGGCGCTGCTCTGCTACGCCGTCGGCTTCTGGGCACTGACCCGCGTCTGAGACCGCCGGACCAGCAGCGTCCACGCCCCCAGCCCCAGCAGCAGCGCGCTACCGCCGCCCAGGCCGCCGTACGCCAGCACCCGCATCGTCGGATCACCGCTCCCGGTGCCCACGCCCGAAGCCGCCCCCCGGTCCCCCGCGCTCATGCCGAACAGATCCGCCGGCGCGGTGCGCCCCTGGTACTTCGGGCCGGCGTGGGCGGTCCCGTCCAGTTGTGTCCGGAGCGTCACTCCGAAGGGGTCCGTGCCGAAGGAGTCCGCGAGGCGTTCGCTGAGGTGGACCACAAGGTAGTAGTCCCCCGCGAACCGCATTCCGTTCTCCCCGCTCGGCACCGCGTACCGGTTGGCGTACTCCACCGGCGGCACCGGGGCGAGGGACACCGCCCGGCGGGCGCCGGTGTAGCCGAGGGCCGCGTCGTCGACCGGGGCGCGGGCCGGGTTGAGAAGAGAGAGCGTGAGGGCGCCGCCGACGTATCCGTGACCGGTGGCGGCAGCCAGTTCCGCACTCGCGTGCACCTGGCGTCCCCAGTCGACCGGCACCTTGTAGAAGGCGGTGTCGCCGGGGACGAGACGGGTACGCCAGATGCCCTGGCCCAGCAGGCGGGCGGAGGAGAAACCCTTGCCTCCCCTCCTCTCTCGCGGGGCGTCGCCGGGCGGCCGGGGCGTGGCGGAGTTCCAGGTGCGGGGCGGTGCCGTGGGGCCGGTGGCGGCGAGTCCGGGTTCGGTGGCGGGGGCCAGCTCCAGATTCCAGCGGCCGGGGTCGGAGGTCCTGGCGTCCAGCCGCTCCACCAGCAGGTAGTACACCGCCGCGCTCCGGCACAGCGACTTGCCGGTGTCCCGCTGGCCGACGGCCGTGACGGGCCGGGGGCTGAGCGCGGCGCCGAAGGAAGCGGAGGAGTAGAAGCAGGGGTTGCCGTCGGCGTCCTGCAGCGAGACCCGTATGCCGTCCGTCGCGGCGACGGTCGCGCCGCGCGGGGGTACGGCCGTGACCGGGACATAGGCGTTCGCCGTGGCGTTCAGGGGGAGCCGGTAGTAGAGCCGGCCGTGCACCGGGAGCGAGCTGCGGTAGGTGCGGCCGGGCACGAGCGTCCGGGCCCCGGCGGTGTCCGGGGACCCGGCGACGTCCTCGGCCCCCGGAGCGAAGGCGTACCCGTCCAGAACCGCCGCCGCGGGTGTCCCGGCGAGGGCCCACACCACGGCCCCCGCGCACAGTCCCCGTACCGCGTTCCGCAACCCCCGCCGCATCAGCCGCCCCCTGCCCCTAGGTCACCGCGCCGGGCCCCATCCTGCCCGGTACCGCTTGCGCCATCAGGGTTTTCGCGCGGCCGTCCGAAACGCCCGCGCTCCCGGGACGAGGCCTACCTCAGGTTCCGGGGTCCGGCAACACAGAACCCCGGCCGCTCTGGCGACCGGGGTTCGTTCAGACCGTGGAGCCGGGTTTCAGGAACCGGTGGGCACGGAGTCGGTGGCCTCCGTCCACAGGTCCTGCTCGGCGCGATCCGCCTGGATCTGGCGGTACACAAGGAGACCGCCGATGGCGGCCAGTGCGACCAGGAGAAGCTTCTTCACCGCGCGACCTCGTCTTTCGTTGACGTAGGGGACCTCTGGCGCCCGACTATACACACCGGCCGAGACCGATCGGTGACCTGCGCCGGGCCCCCAACTCCCGTCTCCCGACGGCCCGGAGCCGGTGCGGCCGGAGGGTGATCACACCCGCACAGAGGGTTGTGTTCCTCCCGTTCGGTAGGGGTCTCGGAGACTTTTCGCCTCTTTACGGCTGTTCGAGTGGTGTTCATCTGAACATCGACGCGCCACGGGCGTCGGTCCACCACTTCGCCGCCCTCATACACATCATGAGGAAAGTACGCAAATCGCCCAACCTGAAAGTGAGGGGCCATGGCCAGGAACAAGGTCATGACGTTGTGGACCGCCATCGTCACCGCCTTCCTCGCGCTGTGCACGGCGCTCGGACTCGTCACCGCGACCGCCCCGGTCGCCTCGGCCCACGCCGGGAGCCCGAGTCAGGGCAGCACGGAGCACACCGCAGCGGAGGCACCGGAGGCCGTCAGCCACCAGGTCTGGCCACAGGCCAGGTCCCTGCCCCCCACGATGAAGCAGCGCATCCGGGCCGAGGCCCACGGGAAGTCCCCCAACTGCCGGCACCGCTCACTGGCCGGAAGGGAAGCCGGGGCCCTCGCCCCGCACCGGGTGAACGCCCCCGACCGCACCGAGACCACGCACCGGCAGGAAAGCACCGAGCAGTACGCGTCCCACCTCGACTGCTGAGGCCGCCGAGCCCCACGGCAGGCATCAAGTACCGCGGACGTCTCGGCACAACGGCGACTTGCGTACCCGACCGTCGACACGGAAAGCCCCCCGGCCAACGGCCTGGGGGCCCGCACCGCGTCCGCCTCACTCCCCCAGCAGCACGGCCTGCGAGGGACACCTCTCCACGATCTCGCGCACCAGCGGATCGTCCCCGGAATTCTCCCGGCCCGGCCTGACCACGCCGTACCCCTCGACGAAGTCGAAGACCTCGGGCGCGCGGTACGCGCACTCGGCCGAGCCGTAGCAGACCTCCCGGTCCACGGACACCCTCATGCGTCCTCCCCTGCTCGCACGGACCCCCGACGGCCCGCGCCCACGACGTCCCTGCCCCGCGCGCACCCGCCCGAACCGGACGTGCCACCGCCCGTCCGGCACCGGTCCCTCCCCTCGTGGGGACCGGTACCGAACGGAGCGGGGGGTCTTCGTCCCGGGCCGTGCCGGTGTGCCCGGCGCGATGGGCCCGCGGATCCGGTGGCGTCCCGCCGAGCCGGGCCGCCGCTCCCGGCGAATTTGGCCGAGAACATCCGGCGCCCGGGGGGAACCTTCGTACGGACCGGGCCGGTGGCCTGTCCGGACGGTCTGTGACAGCTCCGCTACGGCGATGCGATCCTGCCATCCGTGGCAGCCGGCGAGGAGGTCCGGATCGCTGCACCAGGGCTTTCCCGCAGGTCAGCCCTATAGGGTGAGTTTTCCGGTCCGGACGCGTCAGATGGGGGAAGTGAGGGGTGGAACCTTGGGTTCCGACTCAGGGGCACGCACAGCCTTCGCCGAACGTCTCGCCCTGCTGTACAGGGAAGCCGGGAATCCGCCCCTGAAAAGCGTCGCGGAGGCGGTCGTCCGGCTCCAGCGGGTGGACGAGCGGGGCCGTCCGGTACGGGTCTCCGCACAGCGCATCAGCGACTGGCGGCGAGCCAGGAACGCACCCGCCCAGTTCGCCGCCCTGGCCGCCGTCCTCCAGATCCTCATCCCCGAGGCCCGCCGCGCCAGCCCCACGCCGGTCTCCGGCGGCCTGTACGACCTGTCCCAGTGGCAGCGGCTGTGGGAACGCGCCCTGGCCGACCCGGTCGGCGAGCGCCCCGACGGCCCCGTGCCCGATCCCCCGCCGGCCGAGTCCCCGGTGTGCCCGTACCGGGGACTCGCCTCCTACCGGCAGCAGGACGCCCGCTGGTTCTTCGGCCGGGAACGGGGCACGGAGGCGCTGGTGGCCCAGTTGCGGGCCGCCGAGCACGACGGGGGACTGGTGGTGCTGGTCGGTGCCTCGGGCGCCGGGAAGTCCTCACTCCTCAACGCCGGCCTGGTGCCCGCGCTGGAGGAGGAGGGCGCGCCCGCGGTCCTGCAACTCGTGCCGGGCGCCGATCCGCTGGGGGAGCTGACCCGCCTGGTCCCGGCCCTCGCCCCGCTCGCCGAGGAGGCGCGGGCCGCCGAGGAGGACCGAAGCCCGGCCGCCGGGGCGATACGGGAGGCGGTCACCGAGTGGGCCCTCGGCCGGCGGCACCCGGACACCGTCGCCGTCCCGGCCCCCCGCTCCTCCCCGGAGTCCCCGGCGCCCGCCCCCCGCGGGTCGGTCCGGCCGGTACTGATCGTGGACCAGTTCGAGGAGACCTTCACCCTCTGCCCGGGCGAGGGCGACCGCCGGGCCTTCGTCCGGTTCCTGCACGCCGCCTGCACCCCCGGACCCACCGGTCCCGCCCCCGTCCAGGTCGTCCTCGGCATCCGCGCCGACTTCTACGAGGAGTGCCTCGGCTACCCCGAACTCGCCGACGCCCTCCAGCACCGCCACATGGTGCTCGGCCCGCTGACCACCGCCGAGCTGCGCGAGGCGGTGAACGGGCCGGCGCGGGCGGTGGGGCTGGAGCTGGAGGCGGGCCTGACCGAGCTGATCGTCCGCGAGGTCAGTGCCGACGGCCCACGCGGCGCCCACGACGCGGGCGTGCTCCCACTGCTCTCCCACGCCCTGCTCGCCACCTGGCAGCGCCGCAGGGCCGGCCGGCTGACGGTGGCCGGATACCGGTCGGCCGGCGGCATCCAGGGCGCGGTCGCCGCCAGCGCCGAGCGCGCCTGGTCCGGGCTCGACCCGGCCGCCCGCACCGCCGCCCGGCTGCTCCTGCTGCGCCTGGTCCGGCTCGGCGAGGACACCCAGGCCACCCGCAGGCGCGGTACCTGGCGCCAGCTGGCAGCCGAGTCCACGGACCCGGACAAGACCGAGGAGTCGCTGGAGGCGCTGGTCCGCGCCCGGCTGGTCACCCTCGACGCGGAGACCGTGGAGATCACCCACGAGGCGCTGCTGCACGCCTGGCCCCGGCTGCGGCACTGGATCGACGACAACCGCGGCGACCATCTGCTGCGCCAGCGGCTGGAGGAGGACGGCCGGGCCTGGGAGGACTCCGAACGCGACAGTTCCCTGCTGTACCGGGGTTCCCGTCTGGAGCAGGCGCGCGGCGGGGCGCAGTCCGCCGGGGACACCTATCTGACGCGGGGCGCGGTGGACTTCCTGGCCGCGTCGGTACGGCTGCGCAAGCGGACGGTGCTGATCAGCAGGGCCGCGGTGGCGGCGCTCACCGTGCTGGCGGTGCTCGCGGCGGGGGCCGCGGTGGTGGCCTGGCAGCAGCGGAACGACGCGGTCTTCGAGCAGGTGCTCGCGGAGGCCGACCGGGTCCAGCACACCGACCCGTCGCTCGCGGCGGGCCTCGACCTGGTCGCGCACCGGCTGCGCCCGGACGACGAGGGCGCCTACAGCAGGCTGATCTCCATAGTGAACGCCCCGCTCGCCACCCCGCTGACCGGTCACACCGGCGCCGTCTACCTGACCTCCTTCAGTCCCGACGGCAAGCTCCTCGCCACCGCGAGCTACGACCGCACCGTCCGCCTGTGGAACGTCGCCGACCGGGGCCGTCCCAAGCCCCTGGGGGCCCCGCTGCACGGACACCGGTCGTGGGTGAGCAGCGCGGTGTTCAGCCCGGACGGGCGCACCCTGGCCAGCGCGGGCGACGACGGCACCATCCACCTCCGGGACGTCACCGACCCCGCCCATCCCCGGCCCCTGGGGGAGCCCCTCACGGGCCACGACGGCACGATCTACCTGGTCGCCTTCAGCCCGGACGGCCGCACCCTGGCCAGCGCGGGCGAGGACCGCACCGTACGGCTGTGGAACGTGGCCGATCCGCACCGGGCGAAGCCGCTGGAGGTGCTGCGCGGGCACAGCGCGCCGGTGCGCTCGGTGGCGTTCAGCCCCGACGGGCGGACCCTCGCCTCGGCGGGCGACGACGACACCGTGCGGCTGTGGGACGTGGCCGACCCCCGCCGTCCAAGGGCCCGGCGGGGAGTGTTGCGGGGCCACACGGATCTGGTGCACTCGGTGGCGTTCAGCCCCGACGGCAAGGTGCTGGCCAGCGGCAGCGCGGACGACACCATCCGGCTGTGGAACGTGGCCGACCCGGAGCGTCCGGCCCCGCTGGGAGCGCCGCTGACCGGGCACACCGGGCCCGTGTGGTCGGTGGCGTTCAGCCCGGACGGGGGAAGGCTCGCGGCGGCCAGCGCCGACTCCACGGCCAGCCTGTGGAACGTCACCGACCCCGCCTCCCCGTCCCAGGTCGGCGAGCCGCTAGCCGGGAGCAGCGGGGAGATGTACGCGCTGGGCTTCAGCCCGGACGGCCGTACCCTCGCCACCGGCAGCGGGGACGGCCGGGCCCGGCTGTGGGCGGTGCCCACCTCGGACATGACCGGGCGCAGCGCCGCGTTCCGCCGGGACGGCAAGGTGCTGGCCACGGCAGCGCGCGACGGCCGGGTCCGGCTGTGGCGGGTGACGGCGCCGGGCCGGCCGGTGGCGCTGGGCGCTCCGTTCATGCCGGCGGACGGCGGACAGCGCACCCTGATGTTCGCCCCCGACGGCCGCACGCTGGCGGTACTGACCGGGAACCGCTCGGTGTACCTGTGGAACGTGGCCGACCCAGCCCGTCCGGTGGTCGCCGGTCCGCCGCTCAGACTGATGACCCGTTTCATGGGCCCCGACGCGCTCGACTTCAGCCCCGACGGCAGCGTCCTCGCAACCGCCTACGACGACCACCGGTTCCGGCTGTGGAACGTGGCCGACCCCGCCCACCCCGCTCCCTACGGGGCACCCCTGGCGGGACACCGGGGATACATCAACGCGCTGGAGTTCACCCCGGACGGACACACCCTGGCCAGCGGCAGCGCGGACGGCACGATCCGGCTGTGGGACGTGACCGCCCCCGCCCGGCCCGTGCTGCGCGGCCGCCCGCTCACCGGCCACTCGGGCCCGGTCAACGCGCTGGAGTACACCTCCGACGGCCGCACCCTCGTCAGCGGCGGAGACGACGACACGGTCCGTCTCTGGGACGTCACCGACCCCGCCGCCGCGGCCCCCGTCGGCCGCCCCCTGACCGGACACACGGAGTCGGTGACCTCACTGACCTTCAACGCCGACAGCCACACCCTGGCCAGCGGCGGCAACGACAACACCGTCCGCCTCTGGAACCTCACCCGCCCCGGCTCGGCGGCGCCGATCGGCCAGTCGATGAGCCCGTACGCCAAGACCGGCAACTTCCTCGCGTTCAGCCCCGGCAGCCGTGTCCTCGGCGTCTCCAGCGGCGCGGACACGGTACGGCTGTGGAGCCTGGACGCGGACGAGGCGGTCCGCCACATCTGCGCGGTCACCCGGGGTGTCCTCACGCCCCAGAAGTGGCACGAGTACCTCCCCCGCCTCCCCTACGACCCCCCATGCCCCCACTGACCCACCAGGATCAGCCAACTACCCTACTTATCAAGCTCGTTGGCCCCGCATCGCCTCCAACCTTGTTACCCTTGGCCATAGCCCGATCGCTGGCGCATCCCCCGTCGCCAGCGATCGGGTCTTTCGCGTCCACCACCCCGCGGACCTCCGCTCACGAGACTTCCGGGAACGCCGAAGCCCCCAGTCGGAACCGACTGAGGGCCTTCGAAAAAAGCCTGAGGGCTGGAGGGTTCCCAGTCTTATTCGCCGCTGTTGGTGTCAGACGTTGGTGTCAGGTGTCGGCGCTGTTGTCGACAGATCAGTCCCCCGGGCCCTCTCCCGATGACGCCAGCCCTGGGACCAGCAAGTCAGCAAGAGGCCAGCCAGCGCTAGCAGGCTCTGGCCACGGAAGGGCACCAGCCACATAGCCGTGAGGCTCGCCGCGATCAGCGACGCCCCAGCACCCCATACGCGAGGCTGTTCGACTCCCTTGCGCACCCAGGGGAGTGCGATGCGCCCAGTCGTCATGGCCAGCACGCCGGTCACGGTCAGTATTGACGCCGTCACGAGAACGAGCACAAGAACGACAGGCACTTCAGTCATCTGATGTGACCCAGCAGTTCTGAGACGGGATCGTGAGGAGTTCACAGGCGGCGGCATCCTCCTCCGCCTCAGCGCCCCCCGCATCCGTGGATCGGGGTTTCTGCAGATAGGCCGCTGCCGCACGGGTCGCGCCACCGAAACAGGTCGGATTCTGCTCGACGATCAAGCCGACGATGTGCACCTGAGCCGACTCCGCATGCCAGTTCATGGAGTTGGCGTAGTCCTCATCGTGGGCTTCGCGCTCCTTCTGCTTCCGGAGTCGACCGGCTCGCTTCCCAAAGTCGTAGCCGGCCTGCCGGCACACAGCGGACTGCTCGGATGCGCTGTCGTGCCGCGTCGCTCCGACGGCGTACCCGCCTCCGGCAAGGGTGACTGCACCTGCGCTGACCAGCGCGATCATGGAACGCTTCATAGCTGCGGATCGTATAGGTGCAAGTGAAAACGCTGATCGCCCCGAGGAGTACTCGTAGCCGGTTGACGCGGTGACGTGACCGACCCGTATCGCGAGGTGTCAGCCATGGATGTCAAAAGACCCCCAGCCGATATCGACTGGAGGTCTTTTCGCATGTGGGGCTAACAGGATTTGAACCTGTGGCCTCATCCTTATCAGGGATGCGCTCTAACCAACTGAGCTATAGCCCCGCCCGCTTCGCGGGGTGTGTCCCGCGCGCTGACTCCTGAAGATTAGCGCACGACCGGGGCAGTCCCAAAATCGGTTGTCGGGGGAACGTCGGCCGAGGCGGGAGGCACCCTCACTCGTCCTCCGCGAGGGTCAGCTCGACACCGCCCACGAAGCCCGCGGAGAGGTTGTAGATGAAGGCACCCAAGGTCGCCAGGGCCGTGGCCAGGACGACGTCGATGACCGCGATGATCGTCGCGAACATCAGGACGTGCGGCAGCGAGAGGTAGGACTGGAGGTCGAAGCCGGACGCCTCGGTGGCCCCGGTCGCCTCCGAGATCGTGCCGCCCACAGTGGAGAACACGCCCATCGCGTCCAGCACCATCCACAGCACCGCCGACGCCACGATCGTGCAGACACCGAGCGCGATCGAGAGCAGGAAGCTCACCTTCATCACCGACCACGGGTCCGCCTTGGCCACCCGCAGCCGCGCCTTGCGGGTGCGCGGCGCCGTGCCGACCCCCGTGCGCGGACGGCGCACCGCCCCGGCCGGCGGCTGCGCCGCGTACGCCTGCGGCGGGTGGTAGGGCCCGGCAGGCTGCGCGGGACCACGCTCACCGGGCAGCGGGGAGGCCGCCATGCCCTCGGTCGTACCGCCGCCGGCCCGCGCACCACGGGTGTCCGTCACGGTTCCCCCCTGGGAACTCGAAGAATCAGGAGTAGAAGCAGGAGAAGTATCGACGGAGGCCGCCTGCGAGGCGGAGCCACGGCCGCCGCCGTCCGTTTCCGTACCCCTGGAGGTACCGGCCGATCCGGCGCCCGTGGCTCCGCTCACGTGATTCACTCCTCGTGCTACTCGGCCGAGGGCGCCTCACCCTCGTCCGTGGCGATCGTGGTGACCTCGGCGGTCTCGTCGACGACGAGCTCGCCGTCGACCTCCTCCGCCTCACGCCCCGCTTCGGCGTTGCGAGCGATACCGACCACGGCATCGCGCTTGCCCAGGTTGATCAGTTGGACGCCCATGGTGTCACGGCCCGTCTCCCTGACCCCGCTGACGCGCGTGCGAATCACACCGCCGGAGAGGGTGATGGCGAGGATCTCGTCACTCTCCTCGACGATCAGCGCGCCGACGAGCGAGCCCCGGTCCTCCACGATCTTGGCAGCCTTGATGCCCAGACCGCCACGTCCCTGCACGCGGTACTCGTCCACGGCAGTTCGCTTGGCGTAACCGCCGTCCGTGGCGGTGAACACGAACGTACCCGGCCGCACCACGTTCATCGAGAGCAGTTCATCGCCCTCGCGGAAGCTCATGCCCTTCACACCGGAGGTGGCACGGCCCATCGGACGCAGCGTGTCGTCCGACGCGGTGAACCTGATGGACTGCGCCTTCCGGCTGACGAGGAGCAGGTCGTCGTCGGCGGAGACCAGCTCGGCGCCGATCAGCTCGTCGTCCGCGCCGTCCTCGCCCGCCCGCAGGTTGATGGCGATGACACCGCCGGAGCGCGGCGAGTCGTAGTCCTTCAGCGGGGTCTTCTTGACCAGGCCCGCCTTCGTGGCCAGTACCAGGTACGGCGCCGCCTCGTAGTCCCGGATCGCCAGGATCTCCGCGATCGCCTCGTCCGGCTGGAAGGCGAGCAGGTTGGCCACGTGCTGGCCGCGCGCGTCCCGGCCGGCGTCGGGGAGCTCATACGCCTTGGCCCGGTAGACACGGCCCTTGTTGGTGAAGAACAGCAGCCAGTGGTGCGTGGTGGAGACGAAGAAGTGGTCGACGATGTCGTCCTCCTTCAGCTTCGCGCCCCGCACCCCCTTCCCGCCGCGCTTCTGCGCCCGGTAGTCGTCCGTCTTGGTGCGCTTGATGTAGCCGCCGCGCGTGACGGTGACGACGATGTCCTCCTCGGCGATCAGGTCCTCGATGGACATGTCGCCGTCGTAGGGCACCAGCGTGCTGCGCCGGTCGTCGCCGAACCGCTCGACGATGGTGGCGAGCTCGTCGTGGACGATCTGCCGCTGCAGCTCCTCGGAGGCGAGGATGCGGTTGTACTCGTCGATCTTCGCCTGGAGCTCGTCGTGCTCCTGGACGATCTTCTGGCGCTCCAGGGCGGCCAGCCGGCGCAGCTGCATCTCGAGGATGGCGTTGGCCTGGATCTCGTCGATCGTGAGCAGGTCCATCAGGCCGCCGCGGGCGATCTCGACGGTCTCACTGCGCCGGATCAGCGCGATGACCTCGTCGATCGCGTCCAGGGCCTTCAGCAGACCGCGCAGGATGTGCGCGCGCTCCTCGGCCTTGCGCAGCCGGAACTTGGTCCGGCGGACGATGACCTCGATCTGGTGCGTCACCCAGTGGCGGATGAACGCGTCCAGCGACAGCGTGCGCGGCACCCCGTCGACCAGGGCCAGCATGTTGGCGCCGAAGTTCGTCTGCAGCTCGGTGTGCTTGTACAGGTTGTTCAGCACGACCTTGGCCACCGCGTCCCGCTTGAGGACGATCACCAGACGCTGACCGGTGCGCGAGGAGGTCTCGTCGCGGACGTCGGCGATGCCGCCGATCTTGCCGTCCTTCACCAGGTCGGCGATCTTCTGCGCCAGGTTGTCGGGGTTCACCTGGTACGGCAGCTCGGTCACGACCAGGCACTGCCGGTTCTGGATCTCCTCGACCTCGACCACCGCGCGCATCGTGATGGAGCCGCGCCCGGTGCGGTACGCCTCCTCGATGCCCTTGCGGCCCACGACCAGCGCGCCGGTCGGGAAGTCCGGGCCCTTGATGCGCTCGATGAGGGCGTCCAGCAGTTCCTCCTGCGACGCCTCCGGGTGCTCCAGGTGCCACTGGGCGCCGGCCGCGACCTCGCGGAGGTTGTGCGGCGGGATGTTGGTCGCCATGCCGACCGCGATACCGGCCGAGCCGTTGATCAGCAGGTTGGGGAAGCGGGCGGGCAGGACGGTCGGCTCCTGGGAGCGGCCGTCGTAGTTGTCCTTGAAATCGACGGTCTCCTCGTCGATGTCGCGGACCATCTCCATCGACAGCGGTGCCAGCTTGCACTCGGTGTACCGCATGGCAGCCGCGGGGTCGTTGCCCGGCGAACCGAAGTTGCCGTTGGAGTCGACGAGCGGCATGCGCATCGACCACGGCTGCGCGAGGCGGACCAGGGCGTCGTAGATCGAGCTGTCGCCGTGGGGGTGGTAGTTGCCCATGACGTCGCCGACGACACGCGCGCACTTGTAGAAGCCGCGTTCGGGGCGGTAACCGCCGTCGTACATCGCGTACAGCACACGGCGGTGGACGGGCTTGAGGCCGTCCCGGACGTCGGGCAGCGCGCGCGACACGATGACGGACATCGCGTAGTCGAGGTAGGAGCGCTGCATCTCGGCGTCGAGGCCCACCGGCTCGATCCGGAGGGTGACGGTCTCGCCCGTCTCCTCCTCCGGGGTCACCGGCTCGGGCGTGAACTCGGGGGTTTCGTCGGTCATTGCTGGTGAAGATCCTTCCTGGGTGCGGTCAGCCGGGACCGACTCAGATGTCGAGGAAGCGGACGTCCTTGGCGTTGCGCTGGATGAAGAGGCGGCGGGCCTCGACGTCCTCGCCCATCAGGACCGAGAACAGGTCGTCGGCCTGGGCGGCGTCGTCGAGGGTGACCTGGCCGAGGACACGGTGCTCCGGGTCCATCGTGGTCACGCGCAGCTCCTCCGCGTTCATCTCACCCAGACCCTTGAAGCGCTGGATGGAGTCCTCGCGGACGCGCTTGCCGCGCTGGCGGCCCATTTCGAGCAGCGCGTCGCGCTCGCGGTCGGAGTACGCGTACTCCACGTCGTCCCGGCCCCACTTGATCTTGTAGAGCGGGGGACGGGAGAGGTACACGAACCCGGACTCGACCAGCGGTCGCATGAAGCGGAACAGGAAGGTCAGCAGCAGGGTGTTGATGTGCTGGCCGTCGACGTCGGCGTCCGCCATCAGGATGATCTTGTGATAGCGGAGCTTCTCGATGTCGAAGTCCTCGTGCACACCCGTGCCGAAGGCCGAGATCAGCGCCTGGATCTCCTGGTTCTGCAGGATCTTGTCGATCCGCGCCTTCTCCACGTTGAGGATCTTGCCGCGGATCGGGAGGATCGCCTGGTACTGCGGGTTGCGCCCGGACTTGGCCGAACCGCCGGCGGAGTCGCCCTCGACGATGAAGATCTCGCACTTGGACGGGTCGTTCGACTGGCAGTCGGACAGCTTGCCCGGCAGCGCGCCGGACTCCAGCAGACCCTTGCGCCGGGTGAGGTCACGGGCCTTGCGGGCCGCCACCCGCGCGGTGGCAGCCTGGATGCCCTTGCGGATGATGTCCGCCGCCTCGACCGGGTTGCGGTCCAGCCAGTCGTTGAGGTGCTCGTAGACCGCGCGCTGCACGAAGGTCTTGGCCTCCGTGTTGCCCAGCTTGGTCTTGGTCTGGCCCTCGAACTGCGGCTCGCTCAGCTTGACCGAGATGATCGCGGTCAGGCCCTCGCGGATGTCGTCACCGGTGAGGTTGTCGTCCCGCTCGCGCAGCAGCTTCTTGTCGCGCGCGTACTTGTTGATCAGGGAGGTCAGCGCCGCGCGGAAGCCCTCCTCGTGGGTGCCGCCCTCGTGGGTGTGGATGATGTTGGCGAAGGAGTAGACACCCTCGCTGTATCCGCCGTTCCACTGCATGGCGACCTCGAGGGACAGGCTCTTGTCCTTGTCCTCCGCCTCCAGCGAGACGACCGTCGGGTGCACGACGTCGCCCTTGCGGGAGTTCAGGTACGTCACGAAGTCGACGATGCCGCCGTCGTAGCGGTACGTGACCGACTTGACCTCGGCCTTCTCGTCCGCGCCCGCCTCGTCCGCGCCGCTCGTGGCCTTCGCCGACTCGCGCTCGTCGGTGAGCCTGATCGTCAGGCCCTTGTTGAGGAACGCCATCTCCTGGAAACGCCGGGACAGCGTCTCGAAGGAGTACTCCGTGGTCTCGAAGATCTCCGGGTCGGCCCAGAAGGTGACCGACGTGCCGGTCTCCTCGGTCTCCTCGTTCTTCACCAGCGGCGCCGTGGGGACGCCCATCTTGTAGTCCTGCGTCCAGCGGTGGCCATCGGTCCTCACCTCGACGGCGACCTTCATGGACAGCGCGTTCACCACGGACACGCCCACACCGTGCAGACCGCCGGAGACGGCGTAACCGCCGCCGCCGAACTTGCCGCCCGCGTGCAGGACGGTCAGCACGACCTCGAGGGCCGGCTTGCCCTCGGAGGCCACGATGCCGACCGGGATGCCTCGGCCGTTGTCCACCACGCGGACGCCGCCGTCGGGCAGGATCGTCACGTCGATGGTGTCCGCGTGGCCGGCCAGCGCCTCGTCGACGGAGTTGTCGACGACCTCGTACACCAGGTGGTGCAGACCGCGCTCACCGGTGGAACCGATGTACATTCCGGGGCGCTTGCGGACCGCGTCCAGCCCTTCGAGCACGGTGATGGCGCTGGCGTCGTACGAGGCGGCGACGGCCTCGCCGACGACACCGGCGTCGGTGGAAGGGATGTTCTCGTTGGGGTTGCCGGAATCGGCCACGAAGCGCCCTTTCTGGCACAGCACGAGCGCTCCTTGCGGCTGCGCGCCCCCCGGAAGGAGGGTTGCCGGAGCGGCTGCGGCATGTTGCGTTGGTAAGCCCTGAATCAGCGTTGCTCAGCTTTTCCCGGACGGTCCCCACGATTGGGGCGGGATCGCCTTCCAGTCTACCGGTAGCACTGACAATGATGGGGGCTTGCGGGCACCTGAGTACGCATGTGCCGCCCTGAACCGGCCCCGATCGGGTCCCGATATGGGGAAGGGGGCTGCAAGGGGCTCACAGCGGCACTCAGGGCTTCGGACCGTCAGCCCTTGTCCATCGGGGGATCGGCCCGTGATCGGCCGCTGATCCGCACACCCGTACGGCCGCGGAGTGCCCATACGCCTGGCTGGTCAGACGTGAGGTACGTCACCCGTAGGTGTCGCCCGGACCGGCGCTCCCGGGGGCCCTCAGCGGCCCGTACCTGCGCACCGGGGCGCCCGGACCGTTCACCTTGATCAGCCGGACCGTGCCGTGACCGAGGTCCTCGTTCAGCCGGGCCACGAGCGTCGGCGCCAGGAGCCGGAGCTGCGTCGCCCACGCCGTCGAGTCGCACGAGACCGACAGCACCCGCTCGTCCTCGTCGTACCGCTGCGGCACGCAGTGCTTCGCCAGGTCCTCGCCGACGATCTGCGGCCAGCGGCCCATGACCCCGCCGACCGCCGCCGGGGCCTCCCAGCCGCGCTCGTTCAGCAGCCGGTTGATCGCCGCGCCCAGCGCCATCGGATCGCGGCCGTCCGCCCGTGCCCCGGACCGCAGGCCGCCGCCGCGCCGCGCCTGCTTCTTCTGCCGCGCCGCGTCCCCACGCGCGCGTGCCTGCTCCTTCGCCGCGCGCAGGGCCACCCGCGCGAGGTCGACACCGGACGGCTCCGGCGCCCTGCGGTCCTGCTCGCCGCCCTCGCTCATACCGGCTCCACCGCGCCGTCGGACACCGCGTACCGGGCGCCCGCCAGGACGTGCGGCACGTCGTCGTCGACCGCGGCCGTCACCAGCACCTGCTCGCCGGGCGCCACCAGCTCGGCCAGCCGCTCCCGGCGGCGGGCGTCCAGCTCGGCGAAGACGTCGTCCAGGATCAGCACCGGCTCGTTGCCCTCGGCACGCAGCAGGTCGTAGGAGGCCAGGCGCAGCGCGAGCGCGTAGGACCAGGACTCGCCGTGCGAGGCGTAGCCCTTGGCGGGGAGACGGCCCAGACGCAGCACCAGGTCGTCGCGGTGCGGACCGACCAGGGTGACGCCCCGCTCGATCTCCTGCCTGCGCGCCTCGGCGAGCGCGGCCAGCAGTTGCCCCACCAGCTCCTCGCGGGTGTGCGCGGTGCCGGGCGCGGAGGGCTTGTACTCCAGCGCGACGGGTCCGCCGCCGGGCGCGAGCTGCTCGTACGCCTTGTCCGCGAGCGGCTGGAGCACCCCGATCAGGTCCAGGCGCTGGGCCAGCAGTTCGGCGCCCGCGTGCGCGAGGTGCTGGTCCCACACGTCCAGCGTGGAGAGGTCCATGGAGCGGCCGCCGTGCCGGCGTGCGAGGGCGGCCGACTTCAGCAGGGTGTTGCGCTGCTTGAGCACCCGCTCGTAGTCGGAGCGGACGCCCGCCATGCGCGGGGCACGCGCGGTGATCAGCTCGTCCAGGAAGCGGCGGCGCTCACCGGGGTCGCCCTTGATCAGCGCGAGGTCCTCCGGCGCGAACAGCACGGTCCGCACGATGCCGAGTACGTCACGCGGCCTGACCTGCGAGGACCGGTTGATCCGGGCCCGGTTGGCGCGGCCGGGGTTCAGCTCCAGCTCGACGAGCTGCTGCCGTTCGCCCTGACGGACCTGCGCCCGGACCACGGCACGCTCGGCGCCCATGCGGACCAGGGGGGCGTCGGCGGAGACCCGGTGGCTGCCGAGGGTGGCCAGGTAGCCGACGGCCTCGACGAGATTGGTCTTCCCCTGCCCGTTGGGGCCGACGAAGGCGGTGACGCCCGAGCCGAGCGGAACCTCGGCCCGGGCGTACGAGCGGAAGTCGGCCAGCGAGAGATGCGTGACGTGCATGGTCGTTCGCCGACCTCCCTCAACAGTCTGTGGATCACCGCGGTGACCCTGTGGACTACTTCTTCTTGCTGGTCAGGCCTTCTTCTCGACGGCGTGACCGCCGAACTGGTTGCGCAGCGCGGCGATCATCTTCATCTGCGGCGAGTCGTCCTGCCGCGAGGTGAACCGCGCGAACAGCGAAGCGGTGATCGCGGGCAGCGGCACCGCGTTGTCGATCGCGGCCTCCACCGTCCAGCGTCCCTCACCCGAGTCCTGCGCGTAGCCCCGCAGGCCCTCCAGGTGCTCGTCGTCGTCCAGCGCGTTGACCGCGAGGTCGAGCAGCCAGGAACGGATGACCGTGCCCTCCTGCCAGGAGCGGAAGATCTCGCGGACGTTCTCCACGGAGTCGACCTTCTCCAGCAGCTCCCAGCCCTCGGCATACGCCTGCATCATGGCGTACTCGATGCCGTTGTGGACCATCTTCGAGAAGTGGCCCGCGCCGACCTTGCCGGCGTGTACGGAGCCGAAGTCGCCCTCGGGCTTCAGCGCGTCGAAGACGGGCCGCACCCTGGCCACGTTCTCCTCGTCGCCGCCGTACATCAGCGCGTAGCCGTTCGCCAGGCCGTGGACACCGCCGGAGACGCCGCAGTCGACGAAGCCTATGCCCTTGGCCGCCAGCTCCTCGGCGTGCTTCTCGTCGTCCGTCCAGCGGGAGTTGCCGCCGTCCACGACCACGTCGCCGGGCTCCAGCAGCTCGCCGAGCCGGTCGACGACTCCCTGCGTCGCCTCCCCCGCGGGGACCATCACCCAGACCACGCGCGGAGCGCTGAGCCTGCCCACAAGCTCTTCGAGGCTGTGGACGTCCGCGAGGTCCGCGTTGCGGTCGTATCCGATGACGGTGTGGCCTGCGCGGCGGATGCGCTCGCGCATGTTGCCGCCCATCTTGCCGAGGCCGACGAGACCGAGCTCCATCAGTTGTTCCTTAGGTCGCTTGTGTGGCGTGCCGGGCACATGGGTGCCCGGCACCGAGCCTAACGGCGACCCGTCCTGCACAACTGTGGGTACGGGCGCTCATACGTACGCCCCCACCTGGGCTTTTGCCAGCGGCCCCGCCTCGGGGAGCCCGGCTCAGCCGCTCAGGCGCACCGGCATGATCAGGTACTTGTAGGCGTCGTCCGCCTCCGCGTCCAGCGCGGGCTTGCCGCTGAGCAGCGCCGGCTTGGTCGAGGTGGTGAACGAGAGCTGGGCCACGGGGGAGTCGATGGCGCTCAGACCGTCCAGCAGGAAGGTCGGGTTGAAGGCGATCGAGATGTCGTCGCCGTCGAGCTGGGCGTCGACCCTTTCCACAGCCTGTGCGTCGTCGCTGGATCCCGCCTCCAGGATCAGCACGCCCTGCTCGAAGCTCAGCCGCACCGGGGTGTTCCGCTCGGCGACCAGGGCGACGCGCTTGACGGCCTCCACGAAGGGGGCGGTCTCGATCACGGCGACCGAGTTGAACTCCGTCGGGAACAGCGTGCGGTACTTCGGCAGGTCGCCCTCGAGCAGCCGCGTGGTGGTGCGGCGGCCGGCGCCCTCGAAGCCGATGAGGCCCTCGCCCGAACCGGAGCCGGAGAGCGCCAGGGTGACGCTGTCACCGGCACCGAGCGACTTGGCGGTGTCCAGCAGCGTCTTGGCGGGGACCAGGGCCACCGCGGAGGCGTCCGGGTTCTCCGGCTTCCACAGGAACTCACGGACCGCGAAGCGGTAGCGGTCGGTGGAGGCCAGGGTGACGGTGTCGCCCTCGATCTCGATGCGCACACCGGTGAGGACGGGCAGCGTGTCGTCGCGGCCGGCGGCGATGGCCACCTGGGACGCGGCGGCCGCGAAGACCTCGCCGGGAACGGTGCCCGTGGCGGTCGGCATCTGCGGCAGCGCCGGGTACTCCTCCACCGGCAGGGTGTGGAGCGTGAACCGCGAGGAGCCGCAGACCACGGTCGCCCGCACACCGTCGGTGGAGATCTCCACCGGGCGGTTGGGCAGCGCGCGGCAGATGTCGGCGAGCAGGCGGCCGGAGACCAGGACCGTGCCCTCCTCCTCGACCTCGGCCTCGACGCCCACCCGGGCGGAGACCTCGTAGTCGAAGCCCGACAGGCTGAGCTGGCCCTCCTCGGCCTTCAGCAGCAGGCCGGCGAGGACAGGCGCCGGCGGACGGGCCGGGAGGCTGCGTGCCGCCCACGCCACTGCCTCCGCGAGTACGTCGCGTTCCACCCGGATCTTCACCGTAAGCCGCCTCCTGCTGTTGCCTTCTGAGTCCTCCGACTCGGTGTCGCCTCCCGTTGCCGGGGGAAGGACACCGGTGACCAGTCTGACGCACCGCGCTGACAGCAGGTGCCGGTCGGGGTCAAGTCGGGTCGAGCGGCAGCTGAGAGCGAAACAGCGAGTTGTGCACAGGCCCCGCTTCGAGACGGATTCCTAGCTCTCTCTAGTCGGGAGTAGTAGTAGGGCCTGTGGATACCGTGGATAACCCCGTTTTCCCAGGTCAGACCCCAAATTTTATCCACTGCCCCTGTGGGTGGAGCCCGTGGACAACTCGGCCTCTCTGTGGAGAACAGAAAGTTCTGCACACACCGTCCCCAGGACAGGGCGAGTTCTCCCCAGCTACGTCCCCAGGTTCGGCGTCGTTTCCCACAGGGGCTGTTGGCAGTTTCGTGTGACGGCTTTCACTCGACGCAGTGACCGGGCCCGTGACGTTGCCGAACAGTGGACAGTGATGTGGAGAAGCTGCCTTCTGCTGGGGACAACCGACCCCAACCTGTGGGTCCAGCCGTGGACAACGTTACGCACAGGGTGTGGACGGAGTTCTTGTCCACACCCTGTGGAGATCGTTCATCCACGAATCCACAACCCTCTGAGCTGCACGGATGCTCAACCCCCAGCCTCCCTGTGGACGCAGCTTGGGACAACTTCGCAGTCCCCAGCCTGTGGGCGGAAGAAAGTCGGGAAATCTGTGGAGGGAGGCCGTAACCGGGCGGTGAATCGAACACAAGGTTGCTGGGAAGACACGGGGGTTGGAAGCCGGAGAGGGGACGCGGAGGGCTCGAGCGGCTCGGATCGGGGGTGGAAGGGGCTTTCGGGTACCGGCCGCAGGCGCCGAGTGGCCGCCCGGAGGACTGACTCCCGGAGTCGGCGGGGCGGCATGCGGGTGAGCGGCGAGCGGCGAGGGCGGGGCCGGCAGACGTCCAGGGGCGGCGCGCCGGCGCCTTCCACCGCCCTTCCTCAGGGCCGGCGTTCCCCCGACCGCCTGTCCGGCGGACGCTTCCCGCAGGAACGGCGAAGGGCGCCCCGGTGATCTCCCGGAGCGCCCTGGGGGCCGTCGCGCGGTCGGCCTCAGCCGTTCTTGATGCGGTTCGTCAGTTCGGTGACCTGGTTGTAGATCGAGCGTCGCTCGGCCATCAGCGCCCGGATCTTGCGGTCCGCGTGCATGACGGTGGTGTGGTCGCGGCCGCCGAACTGCGCACCGATCTTCGGCAGCGACAGGTCCGTCAGCTCGCGGCACAGGTACATGGCGATCTGCCGGGCGGTGACCAGCGCGCGGCCGCGCGAGGTGCCGCACAGGTCGTCCACGGTGAGCCCGAAGTAGTCCGCGGTGGCCGCCATGATGGCCGTCGCCGTGATCTCCGGGGCGGAGTCCTCGCCCCCGGGGATCAGGTCCTTGAGCACGATCTCGGTGAGCCCCAGGTCCACCGGCTGCCGGTTGAGCGAGGCGAAGGCCGTCACCCGGATCAGCGCGCCCTCCAGCTCACGGATGTTCCGCGAGATCCGGGAGGCGATGAACTCCAGCACCTCCGGCGGGGCGTTGAGCTGCTCCTGCACCGCCTTCTTGCGCAGGATCGCGATCCGCGTCTCCAGCTCGGGCGGCTGGACGTCGGTGATCAGACCCCACTCGAAGCGGTTGCGCAGCCGGTCCTCCAGGGTGACGAGCTGCTTGGGCGGCCGGTCGGAGGACAGCACGATCTGCTTGTTGGCGTTGTGCAGCGTGTTGAAGGTGTGGAAGAACTCCTCCTGCGTCGACTCCTTGTCCGCGAGGAACTGGATGTCGTCGACGAGCAGGATGTCCATCTCCCGGTACCGCTTGCGGAAGCTGTCGCCCTTGCCGTCGCGGATGGAGTTGATGAACTCGTTGGTGAACTCCTCGGAGCTGACGTAGCGCACCCGCGTGCCGGGGTACAGGCTGCGCGCGTAGTGCCCGATCGCGTGCAGCAGGTGTGTCTTGCCGAGCCCCGACTCCCCGTAGATGAAGAGGGGGTTGTACGCCTTGGCCGGAGCCTCGGCGACGGCCACCGCGGCCGCGTGCGCGAAGCGGTTGGAGGCGCCGATGACGAAGGTGTCGAAGAGGTACTTCGGGTTCAGCCGCGCGGTCGGCTCACCGGGGCCCCCGGCACTCGGGGGCGACGAGGACGACGAGCCGGAGCCGCCGCGGCCGGTGGACGGCAGCTCGGGACGCCCGGTCCCGCCGCCGCGCCGTCCGGCACCGTTGTCCGAGGGCGGCTCGGGCCGCTCGCGCCGGACCGGGTCGCGCTGGTCGTACTCGGCGCGGGGCGCGCCGTACTCCGGGCGCGGGGCGTCGTAGTCGGGGCGCTGCTGCTCGTATCCCCCTCGCTCGCGGCCGGGCGCGCGGTAGTCCGGCGCACCGCCGTAGGAGTCCTGGGAGGGGGAGGCGTAGGGGTCGCGCTCGGGGTAGCCGAGGCGGGGCTGCTGCCAGCCGTAGTCGTCCTGGCCGGAGCGCGGCCAGGCGCCCGGCTCGGGGCGCTGGTACTCGGCCGGGTAGGTGGGGCGGGCCGTCGGCATCCGCTCCTCGCGGGCGGTCGGCGGGCGTTCGCCGCGGCCGGCCGGCCCGTCGCCCTGGCGCTGCTGGTCGTCGGCGCGGTGGCGGCCGTAGCCCTCGTAGGGACCGGAGGGCAGTTCCGGCTCCTCGTAGCGCGGCGGGGCGCTCTGCTCGCGCTGGTCGCGGTCGCGGTCGCGGGAGTCGGGCTGCTCGTGGCCGGCGGACTGCTGGGGGGTCGCGGGGCCGCCGACGGAGTCGTCCACCGTGATGGCGATCCGGATGGGCCGGCCGCACTCACGGCTCAGGGTCTCGCTGACGACCGGGGCCAGGCGGCCCTCGAGTACGTTCTTGGCGAATTCGTTCGGCACGGCGAGCAGTGCGGTGTCCGCGACCAGGGCCAGCGGCTGGCAGCGCCTGATCCAGTGCTCGTCCTTCGTCTCGACGCCCTGGCCCCGGCCCTCGCCCAGGAGTTCCTCCAGTACGCGTGGCCACACTGCGGCAAGATCGGCAGGTACGTCAGCCACAGGGCACGCTCTCTCGCAGGTCCCACGAAGATGTGGTCGTGGGATGGGTCGGGATGAAAATCGGTGGACGGGCCGGACTGGGCCGGGCAATCCCGGTCGTGCGGGGACAAGGGAACGAATCGGGGTCCAGCCACGGTAGTCAGGGCAACCGGTAGGGTTCAAGTTGTTGTCCCCAGCCTGTGGACAGTCTCCCCCGACGGGCGCCGGTTTGACCGGATGGCGTAGCCGCGCGTACCGTAACCAGGTCGAGTTGTCGATGGCTGCTGCCGCCTGCCTCCGATGGGCACAGATCGCTTCAGGTGATCGGGAAGCGGTGCACTCGGGCGTGACGCGAGCTACTCGTGGGCGCACGGTGACAGCCAGGACGGCACCCCGCCACTACCGATTTCTTCTGGAGCCCCCGAGTGAGCAAGCGCACCTTCCAGCCGAACAACCGTCGTCGCGCGAAGACCCACGGCTTCCGGCTGCGTATGCGTACCCGTGCCGGCCGCGCCATCCTGGCGACCCGCCGCAGCAAGGGTCGCGCCCGTCTGTCCGCCTGATCCCGATCAGGTCATGACATCGTGCTGCCCCTCGAAAACCGGCTGAGGCGGCGCGAGGACTTCGCATCCGCGGTCCGACGAGGACGCCGGGCCGGTCGCCCGACTCTCGTCGTCCACCTTCGTAGCGGTGTCACGGACCCGCACGCGCCTGGGGAGAGCGCTTCCCCGACGCGTGCGGGTTTCGTCGTGAGCAAGGCCGTGGGCAACGCGGTCGTCCGCAATACCGTCAAGCGCAGACTGCGTCACCTGATGCGTGACCGAGTCGCCCTGTTTCCCCCCGGTAGCCTGGTAGTCGTACGCGCGCTGCCCGGATCGGGCGACGCGGACCACGCACGGCTGGCCCAAGACCTGGACGCCGCTATCCAGCGGCTACTGGGAGGGGGCACGCGATGAAGTACCCGCTACTGGCTCTGATCAAGCTGTACCAGTGGACGATCAGTCCTCTGCTGGGGCCGGTCTGCAAGTACTACCCGTCGTGCTCCCACTACGGCTACACGGCCATCGACCGGCACGGTGCCATCAAGGGAACAGCTCTCACGGCCTGGCGCATTCTCCGCTGCAATCCGTGGTCGCTGGGCGGTGTGGACCATGTCCCGCCGCGCAAGCGCCCGCGGTGGCACGAAATGCTGCGCAACGCCTGGGGCGCACGCAAGGGCGGGAACTCCGCCGATCCGGCCACCGAGGCGAAGCTTTCTTCCGAGCCACCTTCGGGCCCGGCCGCAGAGACCTCGTCCCATGCCCAAGGAGCATGATTAGTGGACACGATTGCCAGCTTCTTCAGCTTCATCACGACACCCGTCTCCTGGGTCATCGTCCAGTTCCACACGGTGTACGGAGCCATCTTCGGCCCTGACACGGGTTGGGCCTGGGGCCTGTCCATCGTGTCCCTGGTGGTCCTGATCCGCATCTGCCTGATCCCGCTCTTCGTGAAGCAGATCAAGGCGACGCGCGCGATGCAGACGCTCCAGCCGGAGATGAAGAAGATCCAGGAGCGCTACAAGAACGACAAGCAGCGCCAGTCCGAAGAGATGATGAAGCTGTACAAGGAGTCGGGTACCAACCCGCTCTCCTCGTGCCTTCCCATCCTGGCGCAGTCGCCGTTCTTCTTCGCCCTGTACCACGTGCTCAACGGCATCGCGTCGGGCAAGACCATCGGCGTCATCAACGACTCGCTGCTGGAGAGCGCCCGTAAGGCGCACATCTTCGGTGCCCCGCTGGCGGCCAAGTTCAAGGACAACGCCGACACGCTCGCTGCGCTGCACGCCACGGTCACCGATGTGCGGGTCGTCACCGCCATCATGATCATCCTGATGTCGGCGTCGCAGTTCTACACGCAGCGCCAGCTCATGACGAAGAACGTCGACACCTCGGTGAAGACCCCGTTCATGCAGCAGCAGAAGATGCTGATGTACGTCTTCCCGATCATGTTCGCCGTCTTCGGCATCAACTTCCCGGTCGGTGTCCTCGTCTACTGGCTGACCACCAACGTGTGGACCATGGGCCAGCAGATGTACGTCATCCGCAACAACCCGACTCCGGGCTCCAAGGCGCAGGCCGCCTACCTGGAGCGCCTCACCGGTCACGTCACGCACCACGGCAAGGTCCGCAGCCGCAGCGCCCGGGTGATCGTCAAGGCGATCGTCGCCAAGGGCCGCGACCGCAACGAGGCCGAGCGCAAGTTCATCAACTCGCTCACCAAGGCCGGTCTCGTGGCCCAGGCCGACGGAAACGTGGTCAAGAGCGACAGCCAGGCCGTCGCTCAGGCCGAGGACGGCACGCCCACCGCGGCCGCCGGCGCGCCGCGCCGTCAGCAGCCCAAGCGGCAGAGCAAGTCCCAGCGCCAGTCGGGGCCGAAGCAGCCGCACGAGGCCGAGCCGGCCGATGAGCCCGCCTCTCCTCCCTCGCTGACCAAGTCCGAGGAGTCGGAGGACACCAGGCCGACGCCTCCCCAGCAGACTCCGAAGCCCGGCTCCGGCACCCGCAGCAAGGCCCAGTCCGGGCAGCGCAAGGGTGGCCAGCGGCCCAAGTCCTCGTCCAAGAAGTAAGAAGGAGCCCATCCCGTGACGGAAGGCACCACCACCGCCGCCGCCGAGGGTGCAGACACCCTCACCCGCCTGGAGCAGGAGGGTGAGATCGCTGCGGACTACCTCGAGGGTCTGCTGGACATCGCCGATCTCGACGGCGACATCGACATGGACGTGGAGGCCGACCGCGCCTCCGTCTCGATCATCAGTGACGCGTCGGGCCGCGACCTGCAGAAGTTGGTCGGCCGGGACGGCGAGGTGCTGGAGGCCCTGCAGGAGCTGACGCGCCTGGCCGTGCACCGCGAGACCGGTGACCGCAGCCGGCTGATGCTGGACATCGCGGGCTACCGGGCGCAGAAGCGCACCGAGCTGGCCGAGCTGGGCGCCGAGGCGGCCGCCGAGGTCAGGAGCAGCGGTGAGCCGGTCAAGCTCAAGCCGATGACCCCGTTCGAGCGCAAGGTCGTCCACGACGCGATCAAGAGCGCGGGACTGCGCAGCGAGTCCGAGGGCGAGGAGCCCCAGCGGTTCGTCGTCGTGCTGCCCGCCTGATCGGCTCCATGATTTCCATCGGCCCCGTCTGACCAACAGACGGGGCCGAACTTTGTCAGCCTGGTAGTTCTGAGGGCCGGTGCGCCATGCACCGGCGCGGTACGGAAGGACGGTCCCCGTGACGGAGGCAGCGGAGCTTCCCCCCGCGCCCGAACAGGCGCGGGAAGTGTTTGGCGATCGCTTCGATGACGCGGTCCGCTATGCGGAGCTGCTGGCCGAGGCCGGCGTCCAGCGTGGCCTGATCGGCCCGCGGGAGGTGCCCCGGCTGTGGGAGCGGCACCTGCTGAACTGCGCGGTGCTCTCCGAGGCCGTCCCCGAGGGGGTGACGGTGTGCGATGTGGGCTCGGGTGCGGGACTGCCGGGCATTCCGCTGGCCCTGGTCCGGGAAGACCTCAACATCACCCTGCTGGAGCCCCTGCTGCGGCGCACCACGTTCCTCACCGAGGTGGTGGAACTGCTGGGCCTCGATCATGTCACCGTGGTCCGGGGGCGCGCGGAGGAGATGCTGGGCAAGGTGCCGCCGGTCCATGTGGTGACCGCCCGCGCCGTGGCCCCGCTGGACCGCCTGGCCACCTGGGGCATCCCGCTGCTGCGGCCCTACGGCGAGATGCTGGCGCTCAAGGGCGACACCGCCGAGGAGGAGCTGAAGGCGGCGTCCACCGCGCTCAGCAAGCTCGGCGCGGTCTCCACTTCCGTACTCCAGGTCGGTGAGGGCGTGGTGGACCCGCTGTCCACGGTGGTCCGGGTCGAGGTCGGCGAGAGCCCCGGCGGTGTCCGCTTCGCCGCCAAGCGTGCCAAGGCGGCCCGCACGAGCCGGACGCGGCGCCGCCGCTGAGTCCCGGGCTCCTGGGTCCCGCGAGTGCGCCCCTGGCTGACGCCGGGGGCGCATTTCTCTTCCCGGCCGGGCTAGTCGGCAGGGCGGGCCGGAGTGTCGCAGAGCACCGGTCCTCGCGGCTGTGCATCGTGTTTCACGTGAAACGTCGCTCCTTGCTGCACGGCATCATCAGCCGCGGTCGCGCCGCGGCAGAACCCCTCGACCGGCGACCGGTTGGTTCACCCGGAGGGGTTCCGAAGTTGTCCACAGAGGTGGACTTCTCCACAGAAGGACAGGGCTCACTGGTTCATGCCCCCGAAGGCATGGGAGGCTCTGTTCATTGCGAGCCTGTAGTCGAGGAGAGTGAATCCTTGCGGTCCGACGCCAACATCGCGGGACCGATGACCGATCCGGTCCCCGGTCCCCGTACCGAATCGAGGGGGGCGGATGTTTCACGTGAAACACCGCCTCCGATGGACGACACTCCCATCGGTCGTGCGGCCCAGGTGGCGGTCGACGCCCTCGGCCGCGCCGCGGAAGGCATGCCGAGGCCGGAGGAGACCCGAGTCATCGTGGTCGCCAACCAGAAGGGCGGCGTCGGCAAGACCACGACGACCGTCAACCTGGCCGCCTCCCTGGCCCTGCACGGCGGCCGCGTGCTGGTGATCGACCTCGACCCGCAGGGGAACGCCTCCACGGCACTGGGGATCGACCACCACGCGGAAGTCCCCTCCATCTACGACGTGCTGGTGGACAGTCGGCCCCTGGCCGAAGTCGTGCAGCCCGTCCCCGATGTCGAGGGCCTCTTCTGCGCGCCCGCCACGATCGACCTCGCCGGCGCTGAGATCGAGCTGGTCTCCCTGGTGGCGCGCGAGAGCCGGCTGGAGCGCGCGATCCAGGCGTACGAGCAGCCCTTGGACTACATCCTCATCGACTGCCCGCCGTCACTGGGCCTGTTGACGGTCAACGCCCTCGTGGCCGGCCAGGAGGTGCTCATCCCGATCCAGTGCGAGTACTACGCGCTGGAGGGCCTGGGTCAGCTCCTGCGCAACGTCGACCTGGTGCGGGGGCACCTCAACCAGTCGCTGCACGTGTCGACGATCCTGCTCACCATGTACGACGGCCGGACGCGTCTCGCCTCTCAGGTGGCGGAGGAGGTGCGCACCCACTTCGGCGACGAGGTGCTGCGGACGAGCATTCCCCGCTCGGTCCGTATCTCCGAGGCTCCCAGCTACGGCCAGACGGTGCTGACCTACGATCCAGGATCGAGCGGCGCGCTCTCCTATCTCGAGGCCGCCCGAGAGATCGCGCTGAGGGGCGTCGGAGTCAGCTATGACCCGACCCAGGCCCACCTCGGCACCCAGAACGACCCGAGCATGGTGGAGGGGACGCAGTGAGTGAACGACGAAGGGGGCTGGGCCGAGGACTTGGCGCACTGATCCCCGCAGCACCGACTGAGAAGATCCCGGCTTCCGCCGTGCTGGGCGGAGGTTCGTCCGCCGCCTCGGCACCGGGTCCGGCCCACTCGTCCGACCGCAGGGCGGGCATCGGCCGGAGCGGTGCCCTGCCGTCGGCGGTCCAGGAGCCGGAGGAGATTTCGGCAAGCCGGGCCGACGAGCGGCCGGCGCCGCCCGCCGGTGCCTACTTCGCCGAGCTTCCGCTCGCGTCCATCACGCCGAATCCGCGCCAGCCGCGAGAGGTCTTCGACGAGGACGCGCTGAACGAACTGGTCGTCTCCATCAAGGAGGTCGGCCTGCTCCAGCCCGTCGTCGTCCGGGAACTGGGCGACGACCGCTACGAACTGATCATGGGTGAGCGCCGACTCCGGGCCAGCCGTGAGGCGGAACTGGAGTCCATCCCGGCGATCGTCCGCGCCACGGATGACGAGCAGCTGCTGCTGGACGCCCTGCTGGAGAACCTGCACCGGGCGCAGTTGAACCCGCTGGAAGAGGCGCACGCCTACGACCAGTTGCTCAAGGACTTCAACTGCACGCACGACCAGTTGGCCGACCGCATCGGGCGCTCCCGTCCGCAGATCTCGAACACCCTGCGGCTGCTGAAGCTTTCGGCGACCGTGCAGAAGCGGGTCGCCGCAGGTGTGCTCTCGGCCGGTCATGCGCGGGCGCTGCTGTCCGTGGAGGACTCCGAGGAGCAGGACCGGCTGGCACGCCGCATCGTGGCCGAGGGGCTCTCCGTGCGGGCCGTGGAGGAGATCGTGACCCTGATGGGCTCGCGCCCCGAGCGGGCCCAGCGTGCCAAGGGCCCCCGGGCCGGAGCCCTGGTCTCCCCGGCGCTGAGCGATCTTGCGACGCGACTCTCCGACCGTTTCGAGACTCGGGTGAAGGTCGACCTCGGTCAGAAGAAGGGCAAGATCACCGTCGAGTTCGCCTCGGTGGACGACCTTGAGCGCATTCTCGGCACGCTGGCTCCGGGCGAGGGGCCGATCCTGCCGAAGGGGCTCCGGGAAGGCGGCTCCGAGGAGTAGCCCCGGGTCGAGGGCGCCCTCTGCGGGGCCGTGCGAGCGGGCCGTGTCCGGTGTGTACCGGAACACGGTCCGCTCTTTGCTTTGCGCCGGTATCTAGGCAATCGCATCGTGGATACGATGCGAGCGGATGTGACCCGGCGAAGGAAGCGAGGAACGGCTTTCATGGGGCGTCGGCTCGTACCGCTCACGCTGGACAATCTTCAGGACCTTCCCCAGCGGTGCCGCTCGTGCGTCTTCTGGGAACTGGACCCGGTCAGCGCCGAAGCCGCTGTGCGCGAGGGCACCGCGGAGGTGGAGAAGGAGTCCTGGATCTCCGCCGTGCTGCTGGACTGGGGCTCCTGCGGCCGGGTCGCCTACGTCGACGACGTGCCGGTCGGCTACGTGCTCTACGCGCCGGCGGCTTATGTCCCGCGTGCGACGGCGTTTCCCACGAGTCCGGTCTCGCCGGACGCCGTTCAGCTCATCACGTCGTTCATCATGCCCGGCTACCAAGGGCAGGGGTTGGGCCGGATGCTGGTGCAGGCGGTGGCCAAGGATCTGCTGCGCCGGAACTTCAAGGCCATCGAGGCGTTCGGCGACACCCGCTGGAAGGAGCCCGCCTGCCTCTTGCCGGCCGACCATCTGCTCGCCGTCGGCTTCAAGACGGTCCGCCAGCACTCCCGTCACCCCCGTCTCCGGCTGGAGCTGCGGTCGACGCTCTCCTGGAAGGAAGACGTGGAGATGGCCCTCGACCGACTGCTGGGAGCGGTACACAAGGAACCGGCGCTACGGCCGTTGTGACGGTCGGCGCGGTTTTCCGGACCTGGGACATGACGAAGGGGCCGACCCGAGTGGGCCGGCCCCTTCGCGAGCCGTGTTTCACGTGAAACGTCAGCCGCTGATGAAGTCGTCCAGATCGCGGACGAGTGCCGCCTTCGGCTTGGCGCCGACGATCGTCTTGACGACCTCGCCACCCTGGTAGACGTTCAGCGTCGGGATGGACATGACGCCGTACTTGGCGGCCGTGGCCGGGTTCTCGTCGATGTTCAGCTTGACGATCTGGATCTTGTCGCCGTGCTCGGCGGCGATGGCCTCCAGGGACGGGGCGATCTGGCGGCACGGACCGCACCACTCGGCCCAGAAGTCCACCAGGACGGGCTTGTCGCTCTTGAGGACGTCCTCGTCGAAGGAGTCGTCAGTCGTTTTCTTCACGGTGCCGGCCACAGCGGGCTCCTCACTTGATCATTCGGTGGGGGAAGGGGTAGGTCAGAGGGCGGTCTTCTCGGGCTCGGCGTGGCCGCCCTCGTCCAGCAGGGACGCGAGGTAGCGCTCGGCGTCCAGGGCCGAGGCGCAGCCGGTGCCGGCCGCGGTGATCGCCTGGCGGTAGGTGTGGTCGACCACATCACCCGCGGCGAAGACTCCGGGCAGGTTGGTCCGCGTGGAGGGCGCCTCGACCTTGAGGTAGCCCTCCGCGTCCAGGTCGAGCTGGCCCTTGAACAGCTCGGTGCGCGGGTCGTGACCGATGGCGATGAACAGACCCGTGACGGGCAGGTCGGACAGCTCGCCGGTCTTGAGATTGCGCAGCTTCAGCCCGGCGAGCTTCTGCTCGCCCAGGATCTCGACGACCTCGCTGTCCCAGGCGAACTTGATCTTCGGGTCGTTGAAGGCGCGCTCCTGCATGGCCTTGGAGGCGCGCAGGGTGTCCCGGCGGTGGATGATCGTCACAGACTTGGCGAACCGGGAGAGGAAGGTCGCCTCCTCCATCGCGGTGTCGCCGCCGCCGATGACGGCGATGTCCTGGTCCCGGAAGAAGAAGCCGTCACAGGTGGCGCACCACGAGACACCGCGGCCGGACAGCGCGTCCTCGTTGGGCAGCGCGAGCTTGCGGTGCTGGGAGCCGGTGGCGACGATGACGGCCCTGGCCCGGTGGACCGTGCCGGCGGTGTCGGTGACGGTCTTCACATCGCCGGTCAGGTCGACGGAGACGATGTCGTCCGGCAGCAGCTCGGCGCCGAAGCGCTCGGCCTGCGCCCGCATGCTGTCCATCAGCTCGGGGCCCATGACGCCGGTGGGGAAGCCCGGAAAGTTCTCCACCTCGGTGGTGTTCATCAATGCGCCACCGGCGGTGACGGCACCCTCGAACACCAGGGGCTTCAGGGACGCACGTGCGGTGTACAGCGCCGCCGTGTAGCCCGCAGGCCCGGAGCCGATGATGATCACATTACGGACGTCGCTCACGGCTTGGTTCCTCGTCTCTGGTCTGTGTCGGCCGACCGGTGGGAGCCCCTGCCGGGACTCTCACACCACCCAACCGATCCTAAGGGGCGCACATTCCCCGGATGCGCGGTCACGCGACGGCTCACACGGTCCGGACGGGGAGAGGCCGGCTGAGCCGAGGCGTACGCCGTTTCGCTAACGGACGAGACTCTGCTTCAGGAGCACACTCCCGGCGGCCGCCGCCTCCTTGGAGGCGCAGGAAGCGTCGACCACATAGGCCGTGACGCGCCTGCTGTCGGCCTTGTCGGGCACCACGACGAGGTAGGCGCTCTTGTCGGCGTAGGTGCCGCTCTTCGCCCCCAGAACCGTTTCGTCGGAGTGGAGCGCCCGCCGGACACAGTCGGGTACCGGGACCTCGGTCTGGATGAGGGTGTTCGCACTCTGCGTAGGCCCTGGGGGCGCGAGGCCCGTCTCGGCGTCCTGCTGCGGGCGCTGACTGCCCCGCTGCAGCCCCTCGCGGGCAGTGAGCAGGTCCGACACCTGAGTCTGCACGCTGGCCCCGGAGAAGGTGCCGACGGCGGACGCCGCGGTGCTCTGCGCCGCCTTGCCGGAGGCGTTGTCGCCGAGGGACTGCCCGAGCAGAGACCCGGCCCCGAGGACGGCAGCGGTGAGTACGGCGCCCAGCGCGGCGGTGCGGCGACGGCTGCGGGAGCGCTCTTTCCGGCCGGGGCCGGTAGTGGTCCGGGAACGCCTGGCGGGGCGGTCCGGTGGTGTTGGTGTTTCACGTGAAACATGACGGCCGGGACTGACGGAATTCGCCTGTTCGCTTCGCACCGCTGCCTCGGCGGCGAGGGCGGCGTCGATCCGGTCCGCGATGTCCGTGGGCATCGGGGGTACGTCCGGGAGGTCCCCCAGCAGATCCTGGATCTCCGTCAGCGCGGCATGGACCTCGGTGCACGCCCCGCACCCCGCCAGGTGGCCCCGCAGCTCCGCGCTGCGGGACGAGGGAAGAAGCCCCTCCGCCAAGTCGGAGATCTCGGTGACGTCCGGGTGCCCGGTCGTGTCCGTCGAGGACGTCATGCTCGCCCACCTCCGCCCTTCACGACGGCTGAACCATTCGGCCCGGAGTCTTCGGTTTCCTCGCCCGCAGCTCCTGTCGGAGGTGGGACGGATGCCCCGTGCACCCGGTTCCGTCCCGCCCCGGGTTCTTTTCCGACATCGCCGGCTGTGCCCGGTCGCAGATGGTTGAGCAGAGGAAGCAGTCTGGCCCGGCCCCGCGCGCAGCGGCTCTTCACCGTTCCGGTGGGTACGTCCAGCACCCGAGCGGCCTCGGCGACGGGGTAACCCTGCATGTCCACCAGGATCAGCGCGGCCCGCTGTTCGGCGGGAAGGGTACCGAGGGCCTCCAGGAGCTGGCGGTGGAGGTCGTTGCGCTCGGCCGGAGCGGCGGCAGACTCGTGCGGCTCCAGGAGCTGTTCCAGCCGCTCGGGGTCGTCGACGGGCGCGGTCTTCCGTGAGGCGGCCTTGCGGATGCGGTCCAGGCAGGCGTTCACCGTGATCCGGTGCAGCCAGGTCGTCACGGCCGACTGCCCCCGGAAGGTGTGCGCGGCCCGGTATGCCGACACGAGCGCGTCCTGCACCGCGTCGGCGGCCTCTTCCCGGTCCCCCAGTGTCCGCAGCGCGACCGCCCACAGCCGGTCCCGGTGCCTCCGCACGATCTCTCCGAAGGCATCCGGGTCACCCTGCACATGACGGGCGAGCAGATCCTCGTCCCGCACCTCGCCGTAACGACTGTCCCCTGCCATCGTCCCCCTCCGCCTCGGACGGGACGTCAGCCCGTGAAATGGACTTCGGTGATGGCCTGCTTGTAGCCCGCGCCCGAATAGGTGGCCGCGTCGGGGCCGGACATGGGTACGGCCGTCAGCCAGACCAGGACGTATCGCGCCTTCACCGGCTTGCTCGGCTTCACCGTTGCGGTGGTGCCCGTGGTGGTGCTGCTGCCGGCCTTCCGCATCGAGTCCAGCGACACGGGTGCGGAGTCCGAGGTGTAGAGATCGACCGTCGTGTGGTTCCCGGCGTAGCGCAGACCGACCGTCGCGGCGTCGACGTCCGTCGCCGAGCCGAGGTCGTAGACGATGCCCACGCCCGGCTTCAGGGGTGCGATCTCAGGACCGCTGTTGAAGGTCTTGGTCCGCCAGGCCGTCGAGGTGTCCCCGTCGTAGGTCTTGGCGACATCGGACGGGTGCTGGGCACCGCCCGAGGCGACGAACTCCTGGGCACTCCGGATGCGCACCGGCCGCGGCGCCGCCTTGGCCCCGCCCTTGTCGCCGCCGTCCTGCGTCTGCGTGGTGTCGGTGTCGTCGGAGTTCTTGCCGCGGTCCATCAAAGCGTCCGCCAGCTGCCAGCTTCCGAGACCGAGCGCGGCGATGAGGAGGGCGGAGACCGCCCACTTCAGTGCCTTGCCGGTGCGGCCCTGGAGCGGGGCCGGCGGAGTCACGACGGACTGGTCGACGCCCGCGTGCGCGGAGGGACGTCCGTAGGTTCCCTGCTGGTAGGTCGTGCGCTGGTACTCCGGCGGTCGGCTGAACGCGGGCTCCGGCGGCCGCACGCGCGGCATCTCACCGATCGCCTTGACCAGCTCGTCCGGCGTGGTGCACGCGGCCTCGTGCCGGGAAGCGGTGGCGCCGTCGTTGACGAGCGCGCGCATCGCCAGCTCGGACAGTCCCCGGTGGACTCCGGCCCGCACCTGGTCCGGTGCGATGAGGCCGATGTCCTTGGGCAGGCCGGCCAGGCCGTATGCGTCGCTCTCGTAGGGCCAGCGCTGCGTCAGCGCCGCGTACAGCAGGGCGCCGATCGCCTCGGTGTCGGTGCGCTGCGGGGTGTCGGAGCCGACGCCGCGCAGGGCGGCGTTCACGGCGAGGCCGCGGAGGCGCCACTGTCCGGAGGACGTGCGCAGGACCGCGTTCGGGTTCAGTCGCAGATGGGCGAGGCCCTCACGGTGGGAGGCGGCCATGGCGGCCGCGACCTGACTGACCATCTGGTAGGCGTCGTGCGGCTCCAGCGGGCCTGCCGCGAGCAGGGTGGTCAGCTCGGTGGCGTCGGGCAGCCACTCGTGGACCACGTAGACGAGGTCGTTCTCCTCGACGGCGTCGAGGACCTGGACGAAGCGCGGGTCACCGAGCAGTGCCGCCGAGCGGGCCGCGGCCAGCACGGCACGGGCGCGTACGTGGTCGGCGGGCAGGATGTGCACACCGACGGCACGGCGCAGTTTCTCGTCGACCGCACGCCAGCTGCTGAATCCGTCCAGACGGGTGACGCACTCCTCCAGGCGATACCGCCTGGCGAGCTTGTGGCCGCTGTGCAACTCGGTCGGCGAGGACGCCCTGCCGGACTCCTCCGCGCCGCCGCTCCCCTGCGTCTGGTCGATGCCCGTGCCCCGCTCCGGGTTCTTGGCCACCCCGTCGGCCGTGGCCTGATCCGCCTTGGCGGTCAGCGGCTCGTCACCGCTGTTGCCTGCCACGTCGACGGCAGCCGTGCTGCGTTCCGCCACCGTCGTCCCTGCCTCCCCATCCGTTGCACGCTGTCCGACCGCGAAACCAATTGTGCCCACAGTCCGCCGCTATGCACGACATGCAGAGGGGGACGATGGTTGTGCGACTACCCCCGCCTCATCGCCCCAGACGCCCGCGCACCATGCCGACGAGCGAGTTCAGCTCGTCGATCCGCATGCGGCGCGCTGCCACGAAGAAGACTCCGAGCAGCACCGCCCCGCCTGCCACGAGCGCCGCGAGGGAACCGAGGACGCCCTGCCCGAGCGAGTGTCCGATGCCGTAGCAGACCGCGCCGCTGAGCAGTGCCGCCGGGACAGAGGCGATCGCCAGGCGGGCGTATGTCCGCAGCACCCTGGAGCCGTCCAGGTCGCCGCCCAGCCGCTTGCGCAGCCGGCGCCAGGCGACACCGACTCCGATGGCGTAGGAGAGGCCGTACACGGCCGCCATGCCCGCGACCGCCCAGCGGGACGGGAGCAGGAAGTAGCAGAGCGCGGAGGCGCCGGCGTTGACCGCCGCCACGATGACCGTGTTGTAGAAGGGGGTCCGGGTGTCCTCGTAGGCGTAGAAGGCGCGCAGGACGACGTACTGCACCGAGTACGGGATCAGGCCGAGGCCGAAGGCCATCAGCATGAAGCCCATGTTGGTGGCCGAGCCGGTGCCGGAGGAACCGAAGATCAGCGTGCACATCGGGATGCCGAGCGAGACGAAGCCGAAGGCGATGGGCACGATGGCGACCGCCGTGGTGCGCAGGCCCTGCGAGATGTCGTCGCGGACGGCGCCGCCGTCGCCCTCGGCGGCCGAGCGTGACAGACGCGGCAGCAGCGCGGCCATGAGGGACACGGTGATGATGGCCTGTGGCAGACCCCAGATGAGCTGGGCGTTCGCGTAGGCGGCGAAGCCGGTGCCGTCGACCTTGGAGGCCTTGCCGGCGGCGGTGGAGAGCTGGGTGACGACCATGGCGCCCGCCTGGTTGGCGAGTACGAAGAGCACCGTCCACTTGGCGAGCATCGCGGCCTTGCCGAGGCCGTGGCCCCGCCAGTCGAACCGGGGCCGGATGCGGAAGCCGGTCTCGCGCAGGTACGGGATCATCGCCAGGGCCTGCACGGCGAGACCGAGCAGGATGCCGATGCCGAGGAGCCGCTGGCCCTCCGGCGGGATGTTGTTGACGGTCATCTGGGAGTCGGCCGCAGAGCCGTAGACCCACAGGAACATGCCGAGCGTGACGATGATGACGATGTTGTTCAGGACCGGGGTCCACATCATCGCGCCGAACTTGCCGCGTGCGTTGAGGACCTGACCCATCACCACGTGGATGCCCATGAAGAAGATCGAGGGCAGGAAGTAACGGGTGAAGGTGATCGCCACATGGTTGGCCGCCGGTTCGGTGGCGATCGGGTCCGACAGCACCCGCACCAGATACGGCGCGCCGAGCATCGTCAGCGCGGTCAGCGCGGCGAGCGCGACCATGACGAGGGTCAGCAGCCGGTTCGCGAAGGCTTCGCCGCCGTCGTCGTCCTCCTTCATGGACCGGACGAGCTGGGGCACGAAGACCGAGTTGAGGCCGCCGCCCACGGTCAGGATGTAGATCATCGTGGGCAGCTGGTAGGCGATCTGGAAGGAGTCGCCGAGGATGCCGGTGCCCAGAGCCGCGACGATCATCGCGGAACGGACGAAGCCGGTGAGCCGCGACACCATCGTGCCCGCGGCCATGACGGCGCTGGAGCCGAGCAGCCCGGCGGCGCGGCCCTTGGCGGGGACCGGAGCCTGCGAGGCCGGGGTCTCCACCGGACCGGAGGGGCCGGCGGGAGCGGGTACGGGCGGCTGCATGGGGTTCCCGGCGGCTGCCTGGTACGGATTTCCGCTGCCGCCGTGGTGCGCGGGGCCCGGAGCGTGCGGCGGCGGGTACGAGCCGCCGGAGCCCTGGCCGGTACGGGTGGCGCCGCTGTGCTGCTGGTCCCGCAGGAGGTGCGCGAAGGCGTCCGGCTCGTGGTACTCCTCGCCGGAGTGCGAGACCAGGTCGTCCACGCCCACGAACTGGGTCGTGCGCGGGTGGTCGCCGTAGGGCAGGTGCTGGGTGGCGTCGCCCTCCGGCTCGGGCGCCGGGGTCTGGGCCCACACGCGCGGGTCGGGGGAGTACGAGGACTGCGACGGCGGGGAGTAGAGCGGCTGGCGCGGTTCGTAGCTGCCCGGAGGGGGCGGCGGATGTGCGGCGCGGTCGTACAGCGCCTCGGCGACCGGGTCCTGGGCGGAGAGATCCCGCGCCCGGTAGGGGTCCTGGGCGTAGGCGTCATGGAAGTACATGTCCGCCGCCGGCTGCGGCGTCTCCTGGCCGGGTTCGGGCGGGGTCTCGGGACCGTGGCCCGAGTCGGCGGCGTCCCGGCCGCGGTCACCGTCGTACGGCGCGTTCATGGTTACCCCACCTCATCGTCACTGGCCACACGGGCCGCGGCGTCGCTCAACGGTCCACTCTCTCACCCGTGCCGGACGGGTCGGTGCTTTCCGGTGCGGTGTCCGGTGCAGGGTCACCCGGCTGGTCCGGACCGGCTGCCCCGGCGGGGGAACCGGACTCCTCGGAAAGACGTTCCCCGGCGCCGTCCGGGTTCCCGGGGCCGTCGCCGGGGCCCGCCTCCGCCTCCGTCGGGCCCTCCTCCTCGGCCTGGCGGGCGGCCGCGCGCTTGCGCTGGGTGTACATCCGGAAGCCGGCGAGGACCAGCAGCAGCACACCGCCGCCGATCACCAGCATGACGGTGGGCGTGACCTCGGTGACCTTCACGTCGAAGCTGACGGGGTCGCCGTACTCCTGGCCGTCCTCCGTGTAGAGCTGGGCGAGCACCGTGGCCCGGCCGTTGGCATTGGCCGAGGTGGTGAACTTCACCGACTGGCTGTGGCCGCCGGAGACCTCGACGGGCTGCTCGTCGTACGCCTTGCCGCCGATCTTCAGACGGGTCGGCTGGGTCGAGCTGAGCCGCAGGTAGAGGTGGCCGACGGGCTGGACCAGGTTGTTCTGCACGGTCACCGGGATGGTGGCGCTGCGCCCGGAGAGTTTGGTCTCCGACTTGTCGATCAGCTTGACCTGGCCGCCCAGGTTGTCGAGATAACTCAGCACGTCGGCGCGGAAGCCGTCCGCCTTGCCGGCCTGACCCCGCCACGAGGTGGACATCTCGCGGTTTATGGCCAGGCCGAAGGGCGTGACCACACGGGACTGGACGGTGAGGATGACCTGGAAGTTGTCGAGCTTGTCCTGCGTGTCCGCGATCTGCTCGAAGGCAGTCCTCGGTAGTTCCTGCTTGCGCAGCGACGAGGGGTAGGCCGAGGTTGAGGGGATGCGTGTGGTGGCGTCCGGGTCGGGCTTGGCGCTGGCGGCGCCGGTGAGGGTGTCGGGCTGCGACCAGTTGCCGTCCTGGAGTGCCTTCACGGCGGTGGCCATCGCCTGCGCCTGGCTGGCGGTCGGCGTGCGCTGCGGGGCGACCACGAAGCTGCGCTGCTCGTCCTTCTGCACGTTCGCCTCGAGGCTCTGTGCGAGGAACTGCTGCACCGCGAGCGTGGAGGTGTCCGCCCTGGTGAGGTCGCCCTCGAATGCCGTGGACATCCGCGCGTCCGCGACCACCGCCGTGGTGCCGCCGCCGATGGGGCGGGCGGCCGACGGTGTGTAGGGGAGCCCGGTGGACTCACGGAGACTGTCGCTGCGGGCGATGATCCGGTCGGCACCCGCGGATGTGGCCACCTTGATGATCGAGGGGTCGACGGCGCCGTCCACCGGCCATGCGAAGTCCGTGCTCGGTGTCACGTGGAGCACGGTCTTCACCGTGAGGGCGGCGACATCGGTGGCGTTCTTGAGGTGGCTGAGCGAGCCGGTGACGCTGGTACCGGTGTGGGCGAGCGAGGCGAGGTCCGGGTCGGCGAAGGGCAGCGCGATGACCTCCTTGCCCGCCACGGCCTTCTGGAGGCCGGCCAGCCACTGCTTGGCGACGTCCTGGTTCTCGCGCGAGCCGGCCTTGCTGGTCCCGTCGGGCTGCTGGACGCGGTAACCGTTGGCCATGGCGTCCACCGTGGCCAGCAGGTCGGGGTCGATCACCCAGGTGACGTCGAGATCGCGGCCAAGATCCGCCATCTGGGCCAGGCGACCGCCGGGAGCGATCTCCTTGGCCAGCTCGTCGTTCTGGAAGACCCGGGGCTGCCGTTCCCCGGAGCCTGTGCGGGCAGTCATGTGGACCGAGGAGATCAGCGGCCACATGAACGTCGTCCGGCTCTTGGTGTCGGCCTCGGACGACTGCCAGGGCAGGAAGGTCCGCTCGATGCCGAGCATCTGGTCCCACGGCTGCGCCGAGGTCCTGCCGGACACGGAGACGCCGAACGAGTAGACGCCGTCCTTGCCCAGGTCCAGCTCGTCCACGGGCACGGAGATGCTGAAGTGCTCGGCCACACCCGGGACCAGCTTGCCGAACTTCTCCGTGTACTTGCCGCCGAGCTCGTTGCCGGTGCCGCTACGGAGATCGTCGGGGTGCTGGGCGATGCCGTCGATCGCGGAACGGGTGTTCAGCAGGGGGCCCACCCGCAGGCCGACGTGGGCGCCGGTCACGGTCTGCCTGCCGTTGTTGATCACGGTGCCGGACACGGTCAGGGTGTCGTCCTCGGTGGGCGCGCTGGGCGTCATCGTGTCCAACGCCACGGACACCCCGTCCGCCGGAGCCGCCTGTGCGGGCTCGGCCGCGGTCAGCTGGAGCAGACCGGCCAGCAGCGGTGCGCCCGCCAGCAGCACTCCTGCCCGCCGCAGTCGGCGGCGGGCAGGAGAGGCACTGGGCCCCTGGATTTCAGCCGCGTCGGCCACGCGCTAGCCCGTCCCTCGTCGTCGTCATCAGTGGTCGTCGGAATGTGCGTCCCCGCATGGTAACGAGGACCGCGGAGGCTGAGTGCCACGGACCGTTCCCCAAGATCGCCACGGACCGGTCGCCTGTCCTCTATATCCATTAAGGAGCGGAGAGCCGGTGTCCGCCGCTAGGGGAGCCCTTGTGGGGGTATGGCAGCGAGCCTCCGCGCCGGTCAAACGGGTGCGGTCCCGGGCGGTCCGGCCACGTACCCTCTTCTGTTGTGCCGAACCCCAACGATGACAATCCCGCTGTCCTCAGCCAGGTGCAGCAGCGCGCGGTGAGCGAGCTGCTGCGGGTGGCCCCCGTCGCCGACGACCTCGCTCGCCGTTTCCAGGAGGCCGGGTTCTCGCTCGCCCTGGTCGGCGGCTCGGTCCGTGACGCGCTGCTGGGCCGGCTCGGGAACGACCTGGACTTCACGACCGATGCGCATCCCGAGGACGTGCTGCGGATCGTCCGGCCCTGGGCGGACGCCGTCTGGGAGGTCGGGATCGCCTTCGGCACGGTGGGCGCCCAGAAGGACGGCTACCAGATCGAGGTCACCACCTACCGCTCCGAAGCCTACGACCGCACCTCCCGCAAGCCCGAGGTGTCGTACGGCGACTCCATCGAGGAGGACCTGGTCCGGCGTGACTTCACGGTCAACGCCATGGCCGTGGCTCTGCCGGAGAAGGAGTTCATCGACCCGCACGGCGGTCTGGAGGACCTCGCGGGGCGGGTGCTGCGAACGCCCGGTACCCCGGAGGAGTCCTTCTCCGACGACCCGCTGCGGATGATGCGGGCCGCCCGGTTCGCCGCCCAGCTCGACTTCGAGGTGGACCCGGCGTTCGTCACCGCGATGACGGAGATGTCCGCCAGGATCGAGATCGTGTCGGCAGAGCGGGTCCGGGACGAGCTGAACAAGCTGCTGCTCTCCGCGCACCCCCGCAAGGGCCTCACCCTGCTGGTCGACACCGGGCTCGCCGCCCATGTGCTGCCCGAGCTGCCGGCACTCCGGCTGGAGCGGGACGAGCACCACCGCCACAAGGACGTCTACGACCACTCGCTCATCGTGCTGGAGCAGGCGATCGACCTGGAGGAGGGCGGTCCCGACCTCACCCTCCGGCTCGCGGCGCTGCTGCACGACATCGGCAAGCCCCGGACGCGGCGCTTCGAGCAGGACGGCCGGGTCTCCTTCCACCACCACGAGGTGGTCGGCGCCAAGATGACCAAGAAGCGGATGACGGCGCTGAAGTACTCCAACGACCTGGTGAAGGACGTCTCACGGCTGGTCGAGCTGCACCTGCGCTTCCACGGCTACGGCACCGGTGAATGGACCGACTCCGCGGTCCGGCGCTACGTCCGTGACGCGGGCCCGCTGCTGGACCGGCTGCACAAGCTGACCCGCTCCGACTGCACCACCCGGAACAAGCGCAGGGCGGCCACGCTGTCCCGTGCCTATGACGGGCTGGAGGCGCGCATCACCGAGCTGCAGGAGCGGGAGGAGCTGGACTCCATCCGTCCCGACCTCGACGGCAACGAGATCATGACGATTCTCGGCGTCGGACCGGGCCCGGTCATCGGTCAGGCGTACAAGCACATGCTGGAGCTTCGGCTGGAGAACGGCCCGATGGAGCACGATGGGGCGGTCGCGGCCCTCAAGGAGTGGTGGGCGCAGCAGCAGAGCTGAGCGCTTCCGAGATCGTGTTTCACGTGAAACATGACTCAGCGAGGGGCCGGTGTTTCACGTGAAACACCGGCCCTCTCGCTGTTCCTGCGCCGCTCGAACCGGGCCATGGCCACGGTGACCGTGGCGTAGAGCAACGCCACGAGGAGCACCAGCAGTGCCGACCGGCCGTCCTGCGGCAGCGTCAGGGCGGCCACCCCGGCGGCGCCGACGAAGGCGACGTTGAAGAGGACGTCGTAGACGGAGAAGACGCGGCCCCGGTAGCCGTCCTCAACCGACGCCTGGACGATCGTGTCAGTGGCGATCTTGGCGCCTTGGGTGACCAGTCCCAGCACGAAGGCCGCGATCAGCAACGGCACGGTGGCGAACGGAAGCCCGAGGGCCGGCACGAGGAGAGCGGCCGTGCCCCCACACACCGCCATCCACCGCCCGGCACCCAGTCGACCCGCGCTCCAGGGCGTCACCACGGCGGCCACGAAGAACCCGGCGCCGGACACCCCCAGCACCAGGCCCAGAAGACGGAGTCCTTCCTCAGGAGTGCTGGACAGGCCGTAGCGGCACAGCATGAGCAGGAGGACCAGCAGCGCGCCGTAGCAGAAGCGCATACAGGTCATCGCCGTGAGCGCCCGGACGGCTTCTCTGCGCCGGGGCTCGCCCAGGTACCGCAGGGCCGCCAGGAGGCCGCGTGCCGTGTCGGCGAGGACGGTGCGCAACCGGGGCAGCACCGGTGGGCGGTCCGGACCGAGCAGCGAGGGGGCGATGGTCAGGGCAGTCAGGCCCGCGCAGAGATAGAGCAGGGCGCCGAGCACCACCACCGCCGCGTCCGAGTCCGCAGCGACGAACCGTACGCCGAAGGCCAGGGCGGCACCGAGGGTGGCGGCCAGGGTTCCGGCGGTAGGACAGATGGAGTTGGCCAGTACCAGGCGCTCGGTGCCGACCACGCGGGGAAGTGCCGCGGAGAGGCCGGCGAGGACGAACCGGTTGATGGCCGTGACGCACAGCGCGGAGACGTAGAAGAGCCAGTCCGGCGCGTGCACGGCCATCAGTACGGCGGTGGCGGCCGCCAGCAGGGCGCGCAGCACATTGCCGTGGACGAAGACCTGACGCCGGCGCCAGCGGTCCAGCAGCACTCCGGCGAAGGGGCCGACCAGGGAGTAGGGCAGCAGCAGGACCGCCATCGCGGAGGCGATCGCCGAGGCCGAGGTCTGCTTCTCGGGGGAGAAGACCACGTACGAGGCCAGGGCGATCTGGTAGACGCCGTCCGAGCCCTGGGAGAGCAGGCGGACGCACAGCAGGCGCCGGAAGTCCCGCTCGCGCAGCAGCAGGCGCAGATCACGGACGACGGGCATGGGCACAGCCTCACATATGCGGAGGGTCCCCCGGGGTCGGCAGACCCGGGGGACCCTCACAGCCCTGGCAGGAGCGTTCTCGTGCGAGCGGTGACTAGCGCTCGACGTCGCCGCGGATGAACTTCTCGACGTTCTCGCGGGCCTCGTCGTCGAAGTACTGGACCGGCGGGGACTTCATGAAGTACGAGGAAGCGGACAGGATCGGGCCGCCGACACCCCGGTCCTTGGCGATCTTCGCGGCACGGAGGGCGTCGATGATGACACCGGCCGAGTTCGGGGAGTCCCAGACCTCGAGCTTGTACTCGAGGTTCAGCGGGACGTCGCCGAACGCACGGCCCTCGAGACGGACGTAGGCCCACTTGCGGTCGTCCAGCCAGGCCACGTAGTCGGACGGGCCGATGTGGACGTTCTTCTCGCCGAGGTCCCGGTCGGGGATCTGGGAGGTGACGGCCTGCGTCTTGGAAATCTTCTTGGACTCCAGGCGCTCACGCTCGAGCATGTTCTTGAAGTCCATGTTGCCGCCGACGTTCAGCTGCATCGTGCGGTCCAGGATCACACCGCGGTCCTCGAACAGCTTCGCCATGACGCGGTGCGTGATGGTGGCGCCCACCTGGGACTTGATGTCGTCACCGACGATCGGCACGCCGGCCTCGGTGAACTTGTCCGCCCACTCCTTGGTGCCGGCGATGAAGACCGGAAGGGCGTTGACGAAGGCGACCTTGGCGTCGATGGCGCACTGGGCGTAGAACTTCGCCGCGTCCTCGGAGCCGACGGGCAGGTAGCAGACCAGGACGTCGACCTGCTTGTCCTTCAGGGTCTGGACGACGTCGACCGGCTCGGCGTCCGACTCCTCGATGGTCTCGCGGTAGTACTTGCCGAGACCGTCGAGGGTGTGGCCGCGCTGGACGGTGACGCCGCTGGAGGGCACGTCGCAGATCTTGATGGTGTTGTTCTCGGAGGCGCCGATGGCGTCCGCGAGGTCGAGGCCGACCTTCTTGGCGTCCACGTCGAAGGCGGCGACGAACTCGACGTCCCGCACGTGGTAGTCACCGAACTGCACGTGCATCAGGCCGGGTACCTTGGCCGCCGCATCGGCGTCCTTGTAGTACTCGACTCCCTGCACCAGCGACGCGGCGCAGTTGCCGACACCGACGATGGCTACGCGAACCGAACCCATTCCGGTTGCTCCCTGTTTGTACGAGTGAGGCCCTGACGGGCCTTCACGTGGCGGTTTCGCCGGGCGTATCCGTCTCCGGGAGATCCCCGGGACGGGGCAGGACGCCCGTCGATCCAGATGTGGTGTCCTGCTGAGCGGACTCGCCGGATCCGGGACCCTTCCGGACCCGCCCGACCCGCTCACTCTCGATCAGCTCGTTCAGCCAGCGCACTTCGCGCTCCACGGACTCCATTCCGTGGCGCTGGAGCTCGAGCGTGTAGTCGTCGAGGCGCTCCCGGGTGCGTGCCAGGGAGGCGCGCATCTTCTCCAGGCGCTCCTCCAGTCGGCTGCGCCGGCCCTCCAGCACACGCATACGCACATCGCGCGAGGTCTGCCCGAAGAAGGCGAACCGGGCGGCGAAGTGCTCGTCCTCGTATGCGTCGGGGCCGGTCTGCGACAGGAGTTCCTCGAAGTGCTCCTTACCTTCGGCCGTCAGCCGGTAGACGATCTTGGCGCGGCGTCCGGTGAGAGGGGCGGCCAGAGCGTCTTCATGGGTGTTCCCCGGTTCCTCGATCAACCAGCCGTTGGTGACCAGCGTCTTGAGGCAGGGGTAGAGGGTCCCGTAGCTGAACGCCCGGAACACACCCAGAGACGTGTTGAGTCGCTTGCGCAGCTCGTAGCCGTGCATCGGCGACTCGCGCAGCAGCCCGAGCACGGCGAACTCAAGGATGCCGGAACGACGGCTCATGATCGCCTCCTCTCGGTACACGGCGCTTTTATCTCGCTCTGATGTATCGACTCGATACATCATGACGATAGAACGACCCCCGTCATGCGACAAGAGGGCCGGTGGTGAACGGGATCACATCACCGATTCGTACGAGGCAAGTTGCCTGTTTTGGGGTGAACTTCGGGGCTCGGAGGGTTTTGGCGGTGCGTAGTCTGTGCGGCATGGACAACACCGGGAACCATGGGGCGCTTGGGGAACGTCGTGCTCCTCGGTGCGGTACGGGTGAATGCGGCAACGACCGCATCCGTACTTCGGGGGGACCGGAAACCAGCCGCTGTTTCCAGGCGCGCACGGATGCGCCTGCCCGAGGAGTAATCGTTCGATGAGCGAGCACCGTCGCAAACCGCCGCAGCCGCAGGGAGGCGGACGGGCGGCCCGACGCGGCCAGTCCGGCCCGTCCTCCGGCCGTCCCGCGGCACCGCGAGGCGCCAACGGAGCCTCCGACCACTCCTATGGGTCTCATTCCCAGGGACCGGACTCCTACGGCTCCGGGGGTGATGGGCGTGAGTACGGCAGCCGTGCCGAGGCACGCCGGGCCGCCCAGAGAGGCGGCGGCCGTCGCCGGGGCGCGGACAACGCTCCCCCGGGTCGCGGCCGGGGCCGGGACCAGGGGTCGCCGGACAGCCCCCGTTTCATCGACTATCCCCGCGTGGGAAAGCACGGCTGGCGACGGTGGGTACCGTCCTGGCGGCTGACCACCGGTCTGGGCATCGGGTTCGTGGGCAGCCTGGTCGTCATGGCCGGTGTGGGCTACGCGCTGGTCAACATCCCCAGCGAGAACGACGCTGCGAAGTCCCAGAACAACGTCTACTACTGGGGCGACGGAACCCAGATGGTGGCCACGGGCACCGGTGTGAACCGGCAGAACCTCACGATCGACAAGATCCCCAAGGCCATGCAGTACGCGGTGATCTCCGCGGAGAACAAGAGTTTCTACAAGGACTCGGGCGTGGACCCCATGGGTATCGCGCGGGCCTTGGCCAACATGGCCCGCGGCGGTCAGACCCAGGGTGGTTCCACGATCACCCAGCAGTTCGTCAAGAACACCTACCTGAGCCAGGACCAGACGCTCACCCGCAAGTTCACGGAGATGTTCATCTCCCTGAAGGTGGGCACGAAGCTCAGCAAAGACCAGATCATGCAGGGCTATCTCAACACCTCGTACTACGGGCGAGGGGCCTACGGCATTCAGGCCGCAGCACAGACCTACTACGGCAAGGACGCCCAAGACCTGTCGGCGAGTCAGTGCGCAGTCCTTGCCGCCCTTCTGAAGGGGCCGACCTACTACGACCCGGCCGGCAACACGGATCTCGACAAGACTGCGACGACGGACGCGAACACCGCTCGCTCGCAGGGGCGCTGGCGCTGGATTCTCGGTGAGATGCACAAGGACGACCGCCTCACCGATGCCCAGTACCAGAAGGCGGTCAGCAAGTACCCCACTCCCCAGGGCCGCAAGGCGACCAGGGGCATGAACGGCCAGGTCAGTTATCTGGTCGACACGGCCAAGAAGTACGTCCTGAACCACTCCGACATCACGGAGGCCAAGTTCGACCAGGGCGGTTACCAGATCTACACGACCTTCCAGAAGAACAAGGTCGACGCCCTGAGTGCGGCCGTGAAGAAGATCCAGAAGTCGCGGCTGAACCCCAAGACCAAGGAGAAGGACAAGTACGTCCAGTTCGGCGCGGCCTCGGTGGTGCCGAACGACGGCGCGATCGTCGCCCTCTACGGCGGCGACGGCTACGAGAACGGTCACTTCACCAACAACGCCGACACCTCCGGTGTCCCGGTGGGATCGACCTGGAAGCCGTACGTGCTGGCCGCGGCCATGCAGGACGGCACGTACAACTCAGGCGGTGAGGGCATCTCCCCGCTGAGCAAGTACAACGGCAACGACCACCTGAAGGTCCGCCGACCCGACGGCTCGTACTACCTCAACAAGGACAACTCGTTCTTCTTCCAGGCGAACGAGAGCGACCATCCCTGGGGCTACATCACCCTGCGCAAGGCGATGGAGCAGTCGATCAACACGCCGTTCGTGCAGCTCGGCGTCGACGTCGGCATGTCGAAGGTCCGGGACATGGCCCGTTCGACCGGCATCCTGGATGGCAGCATGGCCAAGGACCTGAACCCGTCCTTCGCCATCGGTACCTCCACCCCCAGCGCTATCCGCATGGCGGACTCGTACGCGACGTTCGCCGCGTCCGGCAAGCAGGCGGACCCCTACTCGGTCACCATGGTCAAGCGGGACGGCAAGGAGCTGACGGGCTTCACCAAGCCGAGGTCCAAGCAGGTGATGGACTCCAGCATCGCCAACAACGTCACCGACGTGCTCGAGAACGTGATCCAGAACGGCACGGGAAAGAACGCCCGGGCTCTGGGCCGCACGGCCGCCGGCAAGACCGGCACCACCGACGAGAACAAGTCGGCCTGGTTCGTCGGCTACACCCAGCAGCTCTCCACCTCGGTGGCGATGTTCCGGGAGAACCCCAAGGACCACCGTCTGCTGTCGATGAACGGTACGGCCGGCACGGACTCCATCCACGGTGGTGACATCCCGACCTCCGTCTGGACCGAGTACATGCTGGCGGCGCTGAAGGGCAAGAACGACCCCGGCTTCCCGGAGCCGATCAAGATCGGCAAGATCCACGACGAGGCGGGCGCGCCGACGCCGACCCCGACGCCGAGCATCACGGCCACTCCGTCGCCGACCGAGTCGTCGAGCCCGTCGCCGACGCAGTCCACCACGTCCCCCTCGCCCACCCAGTCCGAAACCTGCCGGTTCTTCTGCAACAACAACGGTGGTACCGGTCCCGGGGGCGCCGACGGCGGAGTCACCTCTTCGCCGAGCGACTCGGCCTCGCCGGGAACCGACGGCACCGGGGGCAACGGAAACGCCGGGGCCAACGGGAACGGCGGTGGCGGCCTGTTCGGAGGCCAGCCCGGAGGCCAGCCAGGCCAGTAGCGCCGCTGGTCCGACTGAGGTCCATTTCGGCCGGCACGGGTGTTTCACGTGAAACGCGGGCCGTCGCACCGACCAGGTGCGGCGGCCCGCGGTGTTTTCCCGCGCGAGTACGGCAGGATGTGCCCCATGCCCAGTGCAGAGACGACGCCCGCACGCGTGCGTGAACCGGAGACGGTACGACCGACGCGGGAGGACGAGATCGCCGCGGCAGGCAGTGAGCTGATCGGCGGCCCTCTCGGCCGACGTGCCCTGACCGGGACGTCCTGGTGGACACCGGTCCGGGTCGTCGTGCTCGTGGCGATCGGCATGTTCGCCCTCGGCCTCGTCCAGAAGGCGCCCTGCTACGACGGCGCCTGGTTCTTCGGGGCCAGCTCGCAGTACACGCACGCCTGCTACTCGGACATCCCCCACCTCTATCAGGGACGCGGCTTCGCCGACGGGCTCGTGCCGTACTTCGACAAGCTGCCCGGCGACATGGACTACCTCGAGTACCCGGTACTGACCGGCGTGTTCATGGAGGTCGCCTCCTGGCTCACGCCGAGCAGCGGCGGCATCCAGCACCAGGAGCAGTGGTACTGGTTCGCCAACGCCGGCATGCTGATGGTCTGCGCGGCCGTCATCGCCGTCTGCGTCAGCCGGACCCACCGCCGCCGCCCCTGGGACGGCCTGCTGCTCGCTCTGGCCCCGGCCTTCGCGCTGACCGCGACCATCAACTGGGACCTCCTGGCGGTGGCCCTGACGGCCGCGGCGATGCTGATGTGGTCCCGCGGCCGGGCCGTCGCCTTCGGGGTGCTCCTGGGCCTCGCCACGGCCGCCAAGCTCTATCCCCTCGTCCTGCTCGGCCCGCTGCTGGTGCTGTGCTGGCGGGCGGGCAGATGGCGGGAGTTCTTCCAGGCGGTCGGCGGTGCGGCGGGCGCGTGGCTCGTGGTGAACGTGCCGGTGATGCTGTTCGCCTTCGAGGGCTGGTCGAAGTTCTACACGTTCAGCCACGACCGGGGCATCGACTTCGGCTCGTTCTGGCTGATCTGGTCCCAGAACTCCAGCAACCCGCCGAGCATCGACTTCGTGAACACCACGGCCAGCGCCCTGGTGGTGCTGTCGTTCCTCGGCATCGCGGCGCTGACGTTCACCGCCCCGCGCCGGCCGCGCTTCGCCCAGCTGGCCTTCCTGATGGTCGCGGCCTTCATCCTCACCAACAAGGTCTACTCCCCCCAGTACGTGCTGTGGCTGGTGCCGCTGGCGGTCCTCGCGCGGCCCAAGTGGCGGGACTTCCTGATCTGGCAGGCATGCGAGGTCGCGTACTTCCTCGGTATCTGGCTGTACCTCGCGTACACGACCAGCGGAGACGCCCACAAGGGTCTGCCCACCGAGGGCTACCACTGGGCGATCGCCCTGCACCTGCTCGGCACCCTGTACCTGTGCGCCGTCGTGGTGCGTGACATCCTCCGGCCGGAACGGGACGTGGTGCGCCGGGCCGGGGACGACGATCCCTCGGGCGGGGTGCTCGACGGCGCGGCCGATCACTTCGTCCTGCGCGGGCTCCGGCATTCGGAGCAGGAGTCGCCCGAGGAGCCGTCGCGAACGGACTGGGGCGGCCCGGAGCCCCGGCAGAACGAGGGTCGTTCGCTCTGAGCGAACACGTTCGGCGGGCATGGGAAAGGCCGTGCACGGGATCCCGTGCACGGCCTTTCCGTTCGCTTCAGTTCTGGCGTTCCACGATCCGGTCGAACGTCGTGGTGGTGTGCCGCAGATGGGCCACCAACTCGTCGCCCACCTTCGGCTCGGGAGCGTCCGAGGGCACGAACAGGATCGACACCTGCATGTGCGGCGGCTCCGCGAACCAGCGCTGCTTGCCGCCCCAGACGAACGGCGCGAGGTTCCGGTTCACCGTGGCGAGGCCGGCCCGGGCCACGCCCTTGGCGCGCGGCATGACGCCGTGCAGGGCCTTCGGGGCCTCCAGGCCCACCCCGTGGGACGTACCGCCCGCCACGACCACCAGGTAGCCGTCCGAGGCCACCTTCTGCTGCCGGTAGCCGAAGCGGTCGCCCTTGGTCACCCGCGTGACGTCCAGGACGGCGCCGCGGTACTCGGTGGCGTCGTGGTCGCCCAGCCACAGCCGGGTGCCGATCCGGGCGCGGAAACGCGTCTGCGGGAACTGCTGCTGGAGCCGCACCAGTTCATCGGCCTTGAGGTGGCTGACGAACATCGTGTGCAGCGGCAGCCGCGCCGCGCGCAGCCGGTCCATCCACCCGATGACCTCCTCGACGGCGTCCGAGCCGTCGGTGCGGTCCAGCGGCAGGTGGATGGCGAAGCCCTCCAGACGGACGTTCTCTATGGCCTGGTGAAGCTGCGGCAGGTCCTGCTCGCTGATGCCGTGCCGCTTCATCGAGGACATCACCTCGATGACGACACGGGCACCCACCAGGCCGTACACGCCGTCGACCGACGACACCGAGCGGACCACCCGGTCCGGCAGCGGCACCGGCTCCTCGCCGCGCCGGTACGGCGTCAGCACGAGCAGGTCGCCGCTGAACCAGTCCTTGATACGCGCGGCCTCGTAGGTCGTGCCGACGGCCAGCATGTCGGAGCCCAGCCGGGTGGCCTCCTCCGCGAGCCGTTCGTGACCGAAGCCGTACCCGTTGCCCTTGCAGACCGGGACGAGTCCCGGGAACTGCTCCTGCACGTGCTTGTGGTGCGCACGCCAGCGCGCGGTGTCGACGTAGAGCGTGAGCGCCATGGCCTGACCCGGAACCTTTCTCGTGGCTGCGGTGGATTCAGAGGGACGTCCCCGAGGGGGTGGACGGGGACGGGTGAGGTGAAGCTTGTGAAGGCTATGGAACCAGAAGGCGGGACGTGCGGCCCGCCCGCCGGTCAGCGCCGCGACATGTAGATGTCGAGCGCCTTGTGCAGCAGCTTGTTCAGCGGGAAGTCCCACTCGCCGAGGTACTCCGCCGCCTGGCCGCCGGTGCCGACCTTGAACTGGATCAGGCCGAACAGGTGGTCCGTCTCGTCCAGCGAGTCGGAGATGCCGCGCAGGTCGTAGACCGTGCCGCCGAGGGCGTAGGCGTCGCGCAGCATCCGCCACTGCATGGCGTTGGAGGGCCGGACCTCACGGCCGATGTTGTCGGAGGCGCCGTAGGAGTACCAGACGTGGCCGCCGACGATCAGCATGGTGGCCGCCGACAGGTTCACACCGTTGTGACGGGCGAAGTACAGCCGCATCCGGTTGGGGTCCTCGGTGTTGAGGGCCGTCCACATGCGCTGGAAGTACGACAGGGGGCGCGGCCGGAAGTGGTCGCGGACCGCGGTGATCTCGTACAGCCGCTGCCACTCCTCCAGGTCCTGGTAACCGCCCTGGACGACCTCGACCCCGGCCTTCTCGGCCTTCTTGATGTTGCGGCGCCAGAGCTGGTTGAACTGCTTGTGGACCTCTTCCAGCGAGCGGTTGGCCAGCGGCACCTGGAAGACGTAGCGCGGCTGGACGTCGCCGAAGCCGGCGCCGCCGTCCTCGCCCTGCTGCCAGCCCATGCGGCGCAGCTTGTCGGCCACCTCGAAGGCGCGCGGCTCGATGAAGTCGGCCTCCATGTCGCGCAGCCGCTTCACGTCCGGGCTCTGGATGCCCTTCTTGATGGTCTCCGCGTTCCAGCGGCGGATGATGACCGGCGGGCCCATCTTGACCGAGAACGCGCCCTGCTGCTTGAGGTGGGCCAGCATCGGCTGGAGCCAGTCCTCCAGGTTCGGCGAGAACCAGTTGATGACCGGGCCCTCGGGGAGGTAGGCGAGGTAGCGCTTGATCTTGGGGAGCTGGCGGTAGAGGACCAGGCCGGCGCCGACCATCTCGCCGGTGCGCTCGTCGAACCAGCCGAGGCTCTCCGAACGCCACTCCGCCTTCACGTCGGCCCATGCGGGGACCTGCATGTGACTGGCCGACGGCAGGCTCTGGATGTACGCCAGATGCTGCTCGCGGCTGATGGTCCTCAGGGTCAGACTCATGTCGGGGCGCTCCTCGGGCTGGTGTGTCCCCATGGGATCAGGGGCTCCGGCTCTCGCGCCGAAGCCTACTGCGCCCTGCGAGCGCCCCGAATGGGGCGTGCGGCACCGGTGTTCCGGCCCGCTTGCGGACCGGAACGTTCCAGGTGTTCGTGGTGCCCTCGTGAACGGGCGGCCGGTTGGGGTCAGCTGCCGATGAGGCCCCCGAACAGACCGCCGTTGGCCATGCCGATGAGGAAGCCGACCCCGGAGGCGCCGAGCCCGACGATCAGGCCGAAGCGCTCCCGGGTGGTGATCGAGATCCACTGGCCGTAGGCCCCGCTGAGCAGGCCGATCAGGCCGGCCCAGGAGGCCACCAGGTGGAGGCCGTCGAAGAAGCAGGTGACGAAGGCGAGCACGCCCAGGACGAGCGTCGCCACCGTGAGGATGTCCTGGAGTGGATGGGGCTTGCCGTCGCTGGCGAAGAGTGAGCCGGCGGTGGTCGGTCGCAATGCCTGTGTCATGAGGCACCTCCTGCGGATCGCGGCGCACTGTAGCGCCCTACACACCCGATGTGTACAGATTGCGGGCTCCCAGGGCCGGATTTCAACCGGAAGCGGGTGGGCGGGTAGTCTGTAACGTCTGCACCGGTGTCTGCCCTGGCCCGTGGCGGCCCACTGTGGACGGTTCCTCACGGCACCTCCGATTGTCAGTGGCGGCCGATACCGTTGCTCACGCATCACGACCCTCCTGCCACGGAACGACCGTGGCCGCTGAGTCCAAAGGAGGTGGGTTCCACATGCGTCACTACGAGGTGATGGTCATCCTCGACCCCGATCTCGAGGAGCGTTCTGTCTCCCCGCTGATCGAGAACTTCCTCTCTGTCGTCCGCGATGGCGGCGGCAAGGTGGAAAAGGTCGACACCTGGGGCCGTCGTCGTCTCTCGTACGAGATCAAGAAGAAGCCCGAGGGCATCTACTCGGTCATCGACCTGCAGGCCGAGCCTGCGGTCGTCAAGGAGCTCGACCGCCAGATGAACCTGAACGAGTCGGTCCTCCGGACCAAGGTCCTCCGCCCCGAGATGCACTGAGCTTTTCCGCTCAGCTGATCTCGGGATTCGAGTAGCAGCAACCAAGCAGCCAGAGCAATCCCGCCGAGAGGTTCCCCATGGCAGGCGAGACCGTCATCACGGTCGTCGGCAATCTTGTCGACGACCCCGAGCTGCGCTTCACCCCTTCCGGTGCGGCGGTCGCAAAGTTCCGCGTCGCGTCCACTCCCCGCACCTTCGACCGTCAGACCAATGAGTGGAAGGACGGCGAGAGCCTGTTCCTGACCTGCTCGGTCTGGCGTCAGGCGGCGGAGAACGTCGCGGAGTCGCTCCAGCGAGGCATGCGCGTCATCGTGCAGGGCCGGCTGAAGCAGCGGTCGTACGAGGACCGCGAGGGTGTCAAGCGCACGGTCTACGAGCTGGACGTCGAGGAAGTCGGCCCCAGCCTGCGCAACGCGACGGCGAAGGTCACCAAGACCTCCGGTGGCGCCCGCGGCGGCCAGGGCGGCTACGGCGGCGGTAACCAGGGCCAGGGTGGTGGCAGCTGGGGCGGTGGCTCCGGCGGCGGCAACCAGGGCGGTTCCCAGGCCGACGACCCGTGGGCTTCCGGCGCTCCCGCCGGCGGTAACCAGGGTGGCGGCGGCTGGGGCGGTGGTTCCGGCTCCGGCGGCGGTGGCGGCTACTCGGACGAGCCCCCCTTCTAAGGGCTCGCATCCCACTTCTTGATCACACAGGAGAAACACCATGGCGAAGCCGCCTGTGCGCAAGCCTAAGAAGAAGGTCTGCGCTTTCTGCAAGGACAAGGTCACGTACGTGGACTACAAGGACACGAACATGCTGCGGAAGTTCATTTCCGACCGCGGCAAGATCCGTGCCCGCCGCGTTACCGGCAACTGCACGCAGCACCAGCGTGACGTCGCCACGGCCGTCAAGAACAGCCGTGAGATGGCGCTGCTGCCCTACACGTCCACCGCGCGCTAAGGAAGGGTGACCTACACATGAAGATCATCCTCACCCACGAGGTCTCCGGCCTCGGTGCCGCCGGCGACGTCGTCGACGTCAAGGACGGGTACGCCCGCAACTACCTGATCCCGCGGAAGTTCGCTATCCGCTGGACCAAGGGTGGCGAGCAGGACGTGGCGCAGATCCGCCGCGCCCGCAAGATCCACGAGATCCAGACCATCGAGCAGGCCAACCAGATCAAGGGCCAGCTCGAGGGTGTCAAGGTCCGTCTGGCCGTCCGCTCCGGCGACGCCGGTCGTCTCTTCGGTTCCGTCACCCCGGCCGACATCGCTTCCGCGATCAAGGCTTCCGGTGGCCCCGAGGTCGACAAGCGCCGCATCGAGCTGACCGCTCCGATCAAGACCCTCGGCGCCCACGAGACGTCCGTGCGTCTGCACCCCGAGGTTGCCGCCACGGTGACCCTCGAGGTCGTCGCGGCCTGATCGCCGTGACTGCTCGGCTCGTTTGAGCTGGTGAGGGGCCGCATCCTTTCGAGGATGCGGCCCTTTCTCATGGGCTCGGGCCTGGCTGGAGCGGGACGCAGGGCACGTTTCACGTGAAACGGTCAGCGGGTCGCGCCCGTCACGATCCAGCGACCGGAACGAGCGCGCAGCCAGAGGGTCACCATCCGGACCGCCATCATCAGTGTCATGGCTCCCCAGATCGCGGTGAGACCGCCGCCCAACGTCGGTACGAGCAGCGCGACCGGGGTGAAGACCGCAAGGGTGATCACCATGGCGCAGGCCAGGTAGGGGCCGTCGCCGGCGCCCATCAGCACTCCGTCCAGCACGAAGACGATGCCGCAGACGGGCTGGGAGAAGGCGACCACCAGCAGAGCCGGCAGCGCCACGTCAGTGACGCCGGCGTCACTGGTGAACAGCGGCAGGAAGAGTGGCCGCGCGACCACGACAAGGATTCCCAGGACGACCCCCGTGGCGATGCCCCACTGCACCATGCGGCGGCAGGCAGCGCGGGCACCGGGTGCGTCGTCGGCGCCGAGATAGCGGCCGATGATCGCCTGTCCGGCGATGGCGATCGCGTCCAGGGCGAAGGCCAGCAGGCTCCACAGGGACAGGACGATCTGATGGGCGGCGATGTCGGCGTCTCCGAGCCGAGCCGCCATCGCGGTGGCGATCATCAGGATGGCCCGCAGGGACAGGGTGCGGACGAGCAGCGGTACGCCCGCCTGTGCCGAGGCACGGATGCCGGCCAGATCCGGGCGCAGGGAGGCGCCGTGGCGCCGCGCACCACGGACGACGACCCAGAGGTAGACGGCGGCCATCCCGCACTGGGCGATCACGGTGCCCCAGGCGGAACCGGCGATGCCGAGCCCGGCGGCGTAGACGAGCGTCGCGTTGAGAGCCGCGTTGGCGATGAAGCCACCGATCGCCACGTAAAGCGGGGTCCTGGTGTTCTGGAGTCCGCGCAGCACGCCGGTGGCGGCAAGGACGGCCAGCATGGCCGGGATGCCGAGGGCGGAGATGCGCAGATAGGTGGTGGCATAGGGCGCCGCGGTGGCGGAGGCGCCGAACAGGGCCACGATGCCGGGTGCGAGAGGCAGGACGACGGCGATGACGGCGGCGCCGATGAGCAGGGCCAGCCAGATGCCGTCCATGCCCTGGCGGATCGCGGCCCGCAGATCGTTCGCGCCGACCCGGCGGGCGACGGCCGCCGTGGTGGCGTAGGCGAGGAAGACGAAGATGCTCACCGCGGTGGTGAGGAGCGCGGAGGCCACACCGAGACCGGCGAGCTGGGCGGTGCCGAGGTGTCCGACGATCGCGCTGTCGGCCATGACGAAGAGGGGTTCGGCGACCAGCGCACCGAAGGCCGGAACGGCGAGCGCCACGATCTCCCGGTCATGGCGTCGCCGGGTGGCCTTGGGGATGGCGGGAGCCTGTGTCATGCGCACCAATCTAATCGTCCACAGGTAAGAGATACAACTAGCTTGAGACCCTTACTCTTGTTTCCGGGCGGCAAGGTTTCGCGCGGCGTTCGAGGTGATCTTGGCCCGAGCGGGAAAGTTTTTCTTCTGCACAGCCGACGGGCCATAAAGGCGCAGGTCAGTGCCATCTTGTCGAGGAGGGGGAGGTCTTGTTCACAGGGCTGTCCACCGGGTCGTGCACAGGTTTTGGGGAGTTCTCCACAGCATATGGACCGTCGTCCACATGGCCTGTGGATAACCAGATTGGCTGACGGTGCCAGGGGGCCTACCGTGGTCCGGCGCCCGCTCCCTCTCCCGGCCGTGGAAACGTCACATATCCGACGCGCCGCTACCGGAGTTGGGCCTCTCATTTTGTCAGTGCGGTGCCGTAGAACAGAGGGCACGGCGAGATCCGCTCCGGCGGACGGGAGGAGGTGGCTCGGTGAGCATTTCCGAGCCCTTGGACGATCCGTGGGCCGACAGCGGTCCCAGCGATCGTCTCCCCGCCTCCCGGCGCCGCGGTGACTCCGGCCGCGGCGGCCGTGACGAGCAGCACGAGCGCGGCCGCGAGAACGGCGGCTGGGAAGGCGGGGGTTCCGCCTTCGAGCGGGTGCCGCCACAGGACCTGGACGCCGAACAGTCCGTGCTCGGCGGCATGCTGCTGTCCAAGGACGCCATCGCCGACGTGGTCGAGATCCTCAAGGGCCACGACTTCTACAAGCCGGCGCACGAGACGATCTACACGGCGATCCTCGACATCTACGCCAAGGGCGAGCCGGCCGACCCCATCACCATCGCGGCCGAACTGACCAAGCGCGGCGAGATCAACAAGGTGGGCGGCGCCGCCTATCTGCACACGCTCGTCCAGACGGTGCCCACCGCGGCCAACGCCGAGTACTACGCGGAGATCGTCCACGAGCGGGCCGTCCTGCGCCGCCTGGTGGAGGCCGGTACCCGCATCACGCAGATGGGATACGCGGCCGACGGCGACGTGGACGAGATCGTCAACAGCGCCCAGGCCGAGATCTACGCGGTCACCGAGCAGCGCACCAGCGAGGACTACCTGCCGCTCGGCGACATCATGGAGGGCGCGCTCGACGAGATCGAGGCGATCGGCTCACGCAGCGGCGAGATGACCGGTGTACCCACCGGATTCACCGACTTCGACTCGCTGACCAACGGCCTGCACCCCGGCCAGATGATCGTCATCGCCGCCCGTCCCGCCATGGGTAAGTCGACGCTCGCGCTGGACTTCGCGCGGGCCGCTTCGATCAAGCACAACCTGCCCAGCGTGGTCTTCTCACTCGAGATGGGCCGCAACGAGATCGCCATGCGTCTGCTGTCCGCCGAGGCCCGGGTCGCCCTGCACCACATGCGCTCCGGCACCATGACCGACGAGGACTGGACGCGCCTGGCCCGGCGGATGCCGGACGTGTCGGCAGCGCCGCTCTACATCGACGACTCCCCGAACCTGTCGATGATGGAGATCCGCGCGAAGTGCCGCCGCCTCAAGCAGCGCAACGACCTGAAGCTGGTCGTCATCGACTACCTCCAGCTCATGCAGTCCGGTGGCTCCAAGCGGGCCGAGAGCCGGCAGCAGGAGGTCTCGGACATGTCCCGTAACCTCAAGCTGCTCGCCAAGGAGCTGGAGATCCCGGTCATCGCGCTCTCCCAGCTCAACCGTGGTCCCGAGCAGCGCACCGACAAGAAGCCCATGGTCTCCGACCTGCGTGAGTCGGGCTCCATCGAGCAGGACGCCGACATGGTCATCCTGCTGCACCGCGAGGACGCCTACGAGAAGGAGTCCCCCCGTGCGGGCGAGGCCGACCTGATCGTGGCCAAGCACCGTAACGGCCCCACCGCGACCATCACCGTGGCCTTCCAGGGCCACTACTCCCGTTTCGTGGACATGGCCCAGACCTGATCGGCGCCCTTGGAGGGGGGTCTCCGCATCGCCGTCATCAATCGTCGCCTTCGCCCTGCTGGCCGCCGCCCTCGCCTGAAACCGCGCGCCGAGACCGCTCGAACGTCGCGCACTCCTCCACCCCGCGGGCGGTAGCCGACGACTCGCACGGATCCACACCGCCCCCGAAGCCCAGGACCCCTCTACCGTGGGTTCTTCCTCCATCGCGACGCGACTTCCGCGAATGCCAGGTCGTTCGAGTACCCCGGGCCTCCGCCTTCTCGAACGACCTGGCATCCCAGCAGGTGGGCGGGTCGCTATCCGGCAGATGCGCTGCGGCAGGACAATCGGGTTCTGCTTCTGGCCCTGGCAGAAGCCCGCTGACACCGTGGACTCACGGGGCGTCGCTCGTGGGCTTCGGGTGCGCGGTGGGGGAGATCGCCGCGACGGTGACAGGCAACGCCCAACCAAGCCGTGAGACGGCGGCAAGCTGCTCAGCGCCTCGTCTCGTACCTGGTCAGGGACACGCCGCCGGGAAACGTCCGTGTCTCCACCAGGTTCAGGTTCACCCAGCTGTCCAGCGCAGTGAAGAACGGCGTGCCCCCGCCCACCAGGACCGGATGGGTGGCGATCACGTACTCGTCGATCAGTCCGGCGCGCATGGCCGCCCCGGCGAGCGTTGCGCCGCCGATGTTCATCGGGCCGCCGTCCTCGGCCTTGAGCCGGGTGATCTCGGCGATCGCGTCGCCGGTGACCAGGCGGGTGTTCCAGTCGACCTTGCCGATCGTCGAGGAGAACACCACCTTCGGTGTGTCCCGCCAGTTCCGCGCGAACTCGATCTCCGCCGGGGTGGCTCCCGGCTGCTGGTCGCCGGTAGGCCAGTAGGAGCTCATCGTCTCCCACAGCTTGCGCCCGTACAGCGACAGGCCACTCGCCTGCTCGTGGTCGAGCCACCACTGGAACAGCTCGTGGCTCGGAGGTCCGCTCCAGCCGATGTCGTCGCCGGCCGCGGCGATGTAGCCGTCCAGGGTCAGGTTCATCCCGTAGATCAGTTTCCGCATGGCCCAGCCTTCCGTCCGTGGGTGTCCGGCGTATGGACCAGCGCGGCGCGGGAAACTCATCGGTGCGCGATCTGGGCTCGCCGGTGGCCCTCGTGCTCGGGGCTCAGCATGGTGTCCTCGGCCGGCACGGGCAAGCCGCCTGATCTCGGCCTCGCCCTCGCGAGGAAATGCCATGGATCTGAGACCGACCACGAGTGACAAGGCCGTAAGGCAGCCAAGAACGCCCAGGTCACGCAGGATCGACATGTCACGAGCGGCGAGACCCTGCAGCCCGGGGCGGAATGCGCTCGACGCGGCCCGTCCCAGCGGGTGGACTGGGCGCATGACGACATGGGACGAAGAGCTGCTTCCGGCGACGCGCCGGGCGCTGACACACCGGATCGCCGTCGCGCAGGCCGAGGGGCGGGCGCCTTCGCTCGTGTCCGCGGTCGTGCGCGGGGGACGGACGGTGTGGCACGGGTCGCGGACCTCGGTGGAAGGCCACGGGCCGGACGAGGACGTGCAGTACCGGATCGGCTCCATCACCAAGACCTTCACCGCCGTCCTGGTGCTGCGGCTGCGGGACGAGGGCGTGCTCGACCTAGGCGACCCGCTGGAGAAGCACCTGCCGGGCACCGGCGCCGGTGAGGCGACCATCGCCGAACTGCTCGCGCACACCTCCGGGTTGGCCGCGGAGTCACCCGCGCCCTGGTGGGAGCGGACTCCGGGCTCGACACGCCCCGAGCTGAGCGATGTGCTCGGCGAGAAGCCCCTGCTGCATCCGGCGGGGCGGCGCCACCACTACTCCAATCCCGGCTACACCCTGCTGGGCGCCCTGGTGGAAAAACTCCGGGCCGCTCCCTGGGAGGAGGTGCTGCGCGAAGAGGTGCTCCAGCCTCTTGGCCTCCGCCGCACGACCACACAGCCCGAGGCGCCGCACGCGGGCGGCTGGGCGGTGCATCCCTGGGCGGACGCCCTGCTGCCCGAACCATCGGAGGACCTCGGCCTCATGGCCCCGGCCGGCCAACTCTGGTCCACCACGGGCGACCTCGCCCGCTTCGCCGCCTTCCTGGCCCAGGGCGACGATCGCGTACTGGGCGCCGAGTCGGTGCGGGAGATGCGCACGCCCTCCGCGCCGGCCGAGCCCGCGGACTTGGTGGACGGCGCCACCTATGGTCTCGGGCTCCAGATCCAGCGCCGGGACGGCAGGCTGCTCGCCGGGCACTCCGGTTCGCTGCCTGGTTTCCTGGCGACCCTCACGTTCAGTGTGGCGGACGACGTGGCAGCGGTCGTGCTGGCCAACTGCACCAGTGGCCCCGCGGTCGGCGCGCTGGCCGCCGACCTGGTCCGTATCGTCGCCGAGGCCGAGCCCCGCATCCCCGAGCCGTGGCGTCCCTTGCGTGAAGTCGACGCTTCGTCGCTGGAGTTGGCCGGGCCCTGGTACTGGGGCACCCACCCCTACGTCCTGCGGGTCTTGGCCGACGGCATCACACTGGGCCCGCTGGCCGACGGCGGTCGCCGTACCGGGTTCCGGTCGAACGGTGACGGCACCTGGACGGGGCTGGAGGGGTACTACGCCGGGGAGTTGCTGGAGGCCGTACGGCGGCCGGACGGAACGGTGAGCCACCTGGACCTCGGGTCGTTCGTGTTCACGCGTCAGCCGTACGAGGAGGGTGCGCCGGTGCCGGGTGGAGTGGATCCGAAGAGCTGGCGGGGGATCGCCCAGTCGTAGGGAGCCGCAGACGAAGGGCCCTGTTTCACGTGAAACAGGGCCCTTCGCGACACCAGCCGAGCTGTCAGAGGTTCAGCTTGAAACCCTCGTGCGACGCGGTGAAGCCCATCCGCTCGTAGAAGCGGTGGGCGTCGGGGCGCTTCTTGTCGGACGTGAGCTGTACGAGATGGCAGCCGAGGCGGCGGGAGGCGTCGACGGCCCACTGGATCAGTTCGCTGCCCAGTCCACTACCGCGCTCGTCCGCGTGAATCCGTACGGCCTCGATGAGGGAACGGGTCGCGCCCTGGCGAGAGAGACCCGGAATGATCGTGAGCTGGAGCGTGCCGATCACTCGGCCGTCGCGGACTGCCACGACGAGTTGCTGGTTCGGGTCGGTGTCGAGCCGCTCGAAAGCCGCCAGGTACGGCGTCAGATCGTCGGGCGACTCGCGCTGGGCGCCCAGGGGGTCGTCGGCGAGCATGGCCACGATCGCAGGGATGTCGTCTGAGGTCGCGGGCCTTATGGCGAGGTCGGTCATGACCCGCAGCCTATGCGGGGACGTGCAGCGACTCCACAGCCCTGACCAACGGGGCGAGTTCGGGATTCAGTGCCGCCGTGTCCAGCGCCTCGCGCAGTGCCGCGTCGTTGGTCGGGCGCGCCCGCTCGAGCAGCTCCAGTCCGGCCTCGGTGACGTTGGTGTAGATGCCCCGGCGGTCGGTGGGGCACAGATAGCGCTCCAGCAGACCGCGGTCCTCCAGGCGGGTCACCAGTCGAGTGGTGGCGCTCTGGCTGAGGACGACGGCGTCGGCGACCTGCTTCATCTGGAGATGGCCTCCGTCCCCGTCGTGCTGCCTGCTGAGCACGTCGAGCAGGGAGTACTCGCGCACGCTCAGTTCGTGCTGTGCCTGGAGGGCGCGCTCGATGTGCGCCTCGAGCCTCCCGTGCAGCAGAGACAGGGCGCACCAGCCCTGCGCGAGGGCGGTGAGCGCTGGGTCCGTCGCTGTCATTCGGTGTTCCTCCGTCCTGGAGCGGCCGATCTCCAGGGTAGAGCACGGCCGCAATATCCAGCGGTTGCATTTAGCCCGCGTCTGCAACTATTGTGAGAGCACGCAAAGCGCTCCTGCAATCTTTTGGGAAGGTCTACCCCTCATGCCTCTCGCGCTTCTGGCCCTGGCGATCGGGGCCTTCGGAATCGGGACGACCGAGTTCGTGGTCATGGGGCTGCTGCCCCAGGTCGCGGGTGACTTCGGAGTCTCCATCCCCACTGCGGGCCTGCTGGTCACCGGATACGCCCTCGGCGTGGTGATCGGCGCCCCCCTGATGACCGTGCTCGGCACCAAGATCCCGCGCAAGCGGATGCTCATGGCGCTGATGGTCCTGTTCATCGCCGGAAACCTGCTCTCCGCCGTCGCCCCTGTGTTCGCGGTGATGCTGATCGGCCGAGTGGTCGCGTCCCTTGCCCACGGCGCCTTCTTCGGCATCGGGTCGGTCGTCGCGGCCGAGCTGGTCGCACCCCAGAAGAAGGCCGGCGCCATCGCCATGATGTTCACCGGGCTGACCGTCGCCAACGTGGTCGGCGTTCCGCTGGGCACACTCATCGGGCAGCAGGTCGGCTGGCGAGTGACTTTCGGCATCGTCGCCGTCCTCGGTGTCGTCGGCCTGGCGGGCATCGCGAAGCTCGTGCCCGAGCTGCCCAAGCCCGAGGGCGTGCACCTGCGGCACGAACTGGCCGCTTTCAAGAACACCCAGGTCCTGCTCGCCATGGCGATGACCGTGCTCGGCTTCGGCGGAGTCTTCGCCGCCATCACCTACATCGCGCCGATGATGACCCACGTCGCCGGTTTCGCCGACGGTTCGGTCACCTGGCTGCTGGTCCTGTTCGGCCTCGGCATGGTCGGCGGCAACCTGATCGGCGGAAAGTTCGCCGACCGCGCCCTGATGCCGATGCTCTACGTCTCACTGGGCGCCCTGGCCGTGGTTCTCGCGCTCTTCACACTCACCGCGCACAACAAGATCGCGGCCGCCGTGACCATCGCCCTCATCGGTGCCCTCGGCTTCGCCACCGTCCCGCCCCTCCAGAAGCGCGTCCTCGACCAGGCGCACGGCGCTCCGACGCTCGCCTCGGCCGTGAACATCGGCGCCTTCAACCTGGGCAACGCCCTGTCCGCCTGGCTCGGCGGCATGGTCATCGCGGCCGGGTTCGGTTACACCGCCCCCAACTGGGTCGGCGCCGTCCTCGCCGCGGCAGCGCTGCTGCTCGCCGTCCTGTCGGCCGCCCTGGAGCGCCGCGACAGCAGGACCGGCACGGCGATCGCCTCCGATGCGCCCGCCATGCCGGAGCCCGCCCGCCACTGAGGCCGGCCCGGCACCCCGGCACCCCCCGGAGTCCGTCCGCGCCGGTGGCCAATCCCGGCCCGGACGGACTCGCCTCAGGAAGTCCAAGGAGATCCCCACCATGAGCACCACCACCTTCGTCCCGCTCGCCATCGCGGACGCAGAGCTGCTCGTCGCCGCCGCCCGGCGCGCGGCCGACGACGCCGGTGTCGCCGTCAGCGTCACCGTCCTGGACGCCGGTGGCCACATGCTCGCCTTCCGCCGGGACGACCGGGCCGTGCTGATCTCCGGTGAGACCAGCACCCGCAAGGCGTACACGGCGCTCCAGCTCGACACGCCGACCGCCGACCTGGTGGACGCCGTGCAGCCCGGAGGCCTCTTTCACACGCTGCCGACCGCGCTGGACCGCCCGCTGCTCTTCATCGCCGGTGGCGTCCCCGTGCACCGCGACGGCCGGCTGATCGGTGCGATCGGCGTCGGCGGTGGTGCGCCGGAGCAGGACCACGGCTTCGCGACCGAGGCCGTCACCGCCCTGGCCTGAGCGAGCCCCGCAGACATGCCGAAGGCCCCCGCCACATCGCGGGGGCCTTCGGCATGCGGATACTCAGCCCGCGGCCACCGTCAGCGGCGCGAACCTCCGGGTCCAGTCCCCCGGCAGATCGGGCGAGCCGAGCATCATGACGGCGTTCGACGCGACCGGAGCGAGCCCGCGCTCCTGCGCCCAGACCAGCAGCTCCTCGTGGCGCACGTCCACATCGGTTCTGAGCGGGCGGTCTGTGCGGGCCGCGAGCGACCCGACGAGGGCCTTGGCCGTCTGCGTGTCGCGGGCGATCAGGGGTCCGACGACATGGGTCCGCATGTTGGGCCACGCGGCGGCGTAACCGACGATCCGGCCGTCCTCCTCCGCGACTCGGACCTGGTCGGCGAAGGCGGGCAGCCGGACGAGGACCGGGGTGCGGTCGACGCCGAAGACCTCGGTGTCGAGACGGAGGATCGACGGAAGGTCCTCGGCGGTCGCGGCCCGCGTCGGGACCGAAGGCTCGGTCGCGTCTGGCGTGAAGCGCCCCACGAGCATCTCCGCCCGGCCCACGGTCTTGAAACCGATCTTCTCGTAGAGCCGGCGGCCCGGTGGAGTCGCGTGCAGGGTCAGCGGCGTGCCGTCCATGGCTGTCACGACGTGCCTCATCAGGCGCAGGCCCACGCCTTTACGGGAGTGGCGTTCGGCGACCAGGACCATGCCGATCGCGCCCAGATCCACCCGCTGACCGGAGCCGTACTCCGTGACGACACATGCGGCGACCAGGCCACCGTCGGGGTCGTCGATGCCGTAACCGCGGCCGGCGCTCAGCAGCAGGCCCCACTTGTGCTCCTCGCGGGGCCAGCCCCGGTCCTCGGACAGATCGGCGCAGGCGATGACATCGCGCGGAGTCAGACGGCGGATGGGCGGCGCGGCGGGTGAAGGGATCGGCACGCCGGTCAGGCTGTCCGAACCACACCCCTCACGTCCACCGGATTCGGAGATCTCTTGACGCTTCCGGCCGGATTCCTCGCTTGGGGCAGGCCACTGGCGGCCAGGCCCGTTTCACGTGAAACGTCGTCCTGCCGTGGCGGCCAACAGCGTAATGAGGCGAAGCCCGCCAAGAGGAGTCTTTCCGGGTAATGGGACGCGGTACCGGTGCACGGTGCCACGCTGCGGAACGAGTGCTGCGGTCCTCCGCCCCGCGGGGATCACGCGCTCCCGAGGGGGAGCGCAGACCGCCGCAGGAGTGCGAGCGAGGGCACACATGAAAGCTTCGGCCACCCCGTCGGCGGACGACTGCACGGCGGAGGGCGCCGGCCCACGGCCACGGCACGCAGCCGACACCCCACCGGCGCCACCCCGCCCACAGGCATCCTGGGACGCGCTGCTCATCCGCCGCACGATGGCGGAGATCGCGCCCCTGGCCGACAAGGTGACCTCGTACTTCTACGCTCTCCTCTTCGTCCGCCATCCAGAACTGCGCCCCCTGTTCCCGCCCGCGATGGACACCCAGCGGGACCGGCTGCTGCGGGCCCTGCTCACCGCGGCGGAGCACATCGACAACACTCCGGTACTCGTCGACTACCTGCGCAACCTCGGCAGGGGCCACCGCAAGTACGGCACCCGGCCCGAGCACTACCCGGCCGTGGGCGCGTCTCTGATCGGCGCCCTGAGCACCTACGCCACCCGCACCTGGAATCCGCAGGCGGAGGCGGCCTGGAGCCGGGTCTACGCCACCATCTCCCAGGTCATGATCGAGGCCGCCGAGACGGACGGGCAGGACACGCCGCCCTGGTGGCACGCCGAGGTCGTCACCCACGACCTGCGGACCCCGGACGTCGCCGTGATCACGCTGCGCCCCGACCAGCCGTACTCCTTCCGCGCCGGGCAGTACACGAGTGTCGAGACACCCTGGTGGCCGCGTGTCTGGCGGCACTACTCCTTCGCCTCCGCACCCCGCGCCGACGGCCTGCTCATCCTCCACGTGCGGGCGGTCCCGGCGGGCTGGGTATCCCAAGCCCTGGTTCACCGCGCCCGCCCCGGTGACGTGGTGCGCCTCGGGCCGCCGGTCGGCTCGATGAGCGTCGACCACGACACCGACAGCGGCCTGCTCTGTCTGGCCGGTGGCACCGGCATCGCTCCGATCAAGGCCATGGTCGAGGAGGTCGCCGAGCACGGCGCCCGCCGCCCGGTCGAGGTGTTCTACGGCGCCCGCAGGGGTCACGACCTGTACGACATCGACACCCTGCTCCGGTTGCGGCAGGCACACCCCTGGATATCCGTCCGCTCGGTGATCGACCAGGAGGACCGCCACCTGCACGACGCCGTGCGGGCGAGCGGACCGTGGCGGGACTACGACGCCTATCTCTCCGGTCCCCCCGGCATGATCCGCAGTGGCGTCTCCACGTTGCAGGCGCTCGGCGTACCCGCGCCGCGCATACGCCACGACCCGGTCGAGGACCTGGTGGTCATCGGCTCCTGAGCGGTGCTGGTCAGCCCAGGTCGGGGGCGTGCATCGCTCGGACGCCCTCGATGTTGCCGTCCAGATAGTGCCGCAGCGACAGCGGGACGAGGTGGACGGAGGCGATGCCGACCCGGTTGAACGGGATGCGGACGATCTCGTACTCCCCGGCCGGCTCGTCGACCTCGGGGCCGTGGCGCAGCGACGGGTCCATGGAGTCCAGACGGCAGACGAAGAAGTGCTGGACCTTCACGCCGGTCGCGCCGCCGTCCTCCCCGATGTGCTCCACGGTGTCCACGAAACAGGGCACCACATCGGAGATCTTGGCGCCGAGTTCCTCGTACACCTCGCGGTGCAGGGCATCGACGACGGTCGGGTCCCCGGGCTCGACCCCTCCACCGGGAGTGACCCAGTAGGGATCGACACCGGGCTTGGTGCGCTTGATCAGGATCAGGTCGTCACCGTCCAGCAGAACGGCACGGGCGGTGCGCTTGACCACGGGTCGGACGGTCATGGGAACAATGTGGCCCGGCCGGTTCCACGTGAAACATCGCGGGCTGTGCCGGTCTCGCCGCGAGGGCACGGCGGGGTCGTGCAGCAGGACCACCTCGGCCCGGGCGAGCGCGGCGGTGCACAGGTACCGGTGCAGCACCGCCGGTCCCGCCCCCGACACAGCACAGGCCAGTACCGCGCGCAGGTCCGGCACGATGACCGTTCCCGATGCGCCCGGACGCGCGTCGAACTCGGGGGCCCAGTAGCGCGAGACGAAGGGCAGCGAGTCGTGTACCTCGATCACCGGCAGGTTCCTCAGCGCGGCCGCACCCCTCCGCCGCAGTGCGTCCGGCCCGATCCTCTCGGCCCACCGCGGGGCGGCGACCAGCACATGCTCCTCGTCGCAGAGCGGGCTCGCGCTCAGCAGGGCACCACGCGGGGGTGGTCCGAGCCACGAGGGGGGAGGCTCGGACCGCTCGCACCTCTCAGCCCGCGGCCCCGGCGGACCGGTCCAGGGCCCGCAGCACGTCCGCCACCAGGTCCTCGGCATCCTCGGCTCCGACCGACATGCGGATGAACCCGTCCGGCACCGCGTCCCCGCCCCACCTGCCGCGCCGCTCGGCCGTGGAGCGCACTCCGCCGAAGCTCGTCGCGTCCTCCACCAGCCGCAGTTCCTCCAGGAACCGTTCGGCGTGCTCGCGCGTGGGCAGCGTGAAGGAGAGCACGCAGCCGAAGCGGCGCATCTGCCGTGCGGCCACCTCGTGCGACGGGTCGTCGGGGAGCCCCGGATACCGCAGGCCGGAGATCTCGGGACGGTCGCGCAGCGCCTCCGCCACCGCCAGCGCCGTGGCGTTCTGCCGGTCGACCCGGAGCGGGAGCGTGGCGATCGAGCGGTGGGCGAGCCACGCCTCCATCGGACCGGGGATCGCGCCGACGATCTTCCTCCAGCGGCGTACCGCGTCCATCGGTTCGCCCGCCCGGCCGACGACGTATCCCAGCAGGACGTCGCCGTGCCCGCTGAGCTGCTTGGTGCCGCTCGCCACGGCGAAGTCGGCTCCCAGTTCCAGCGGACGCTGTCCGAGCGGTGTGGCGAGGGTGTTGTCCACGGCCACCAGCGCGCCGCGGGCGTGCGCCTCCTTCACCAGCCGCCGGATGTCGCACACGTCGAGTCCCGGGTTGGACGGCGACTCGATCCACAGCAGTTTCGCCCCGTCGAGCGCGTCGAGCTGGGCGTCGCCGCCGGTGGGCGCGGTGCGCACTTCGATGCCGAACGCCTCGAGCTGGGCCCGGGCCAGCGGGAGGGCCTGGTAGCCGTCCGAGGGCAGCACCACCGTGTCACCGGTCTTGAGCTGTGAGAAGAGCACGGCGGAGATCGCGGCCATGCCGGAGGCGAAGGCCAGCGTCTCGGCGTCGTCGGCGCCGGGCGCCTCCAGCTCGCCGATGGCCCGCTCCAGCAGAGTCCAGGTGGGGTTGCCGTCGCGGCCGTAGGAGTACGGCCCGCTCACGTCGCCGGGCAGGTGGAAGTGCGCGGCGAAGACCGGCCCCGGCAGGGTCGGCTCGTGCTTCACCGGCTCGGGGAGGCCGGCACGGACGGCGCGCGTGCCGTCGCCGGGGGAGTCCGGGTGCGCGGCGGTGTCGTTCATACGGGCCGTTCCTCCAGATGTTCGCGTACGGATTCGAGCAGTCCGGCGCTTGCCGCCTCCACCATCTCAAGACACTCCTCGAAGCCGTCGCGGCCCCCGTAGTAGGGGTCCGGTACGTCGAGGTCGGCGCCCGCCGCCGGGTCGTACGAGCGCAGCAGGCGCACCTTGCGGGCGTCCTCCTCGGTGGGGGCGAGGCGGCGCAGGGTCTTGAGGTGGCCGGTGTCGAGAGCGATCACGAGGTCGAGCCGGTCGAACCAGGACGGCTGGAACTGCCGCGCGACGTGCTCGGTGTCGTAGCCGCGCTCGCCGAGGACCGAGACGGTGCGTGGGTCGGCGGCGTCACCCTCGTGCCAGCCGCCGGTGCCGGCGCTGTCGGCCTCGATCAGACGGTCGAGTCCGGCCTCGGCGGCACGCGCCTGGAAGACCGACTCGGCCATGGGAGAGCGGCAGATGTTGCCGGTGCACACGAAACAGACGCGGTAGACCATGACCGGATCAGTCCTCGTCGGGCAGCACGAGGTTCAGTGCCCAGGAGACGACGGAGATGATCAGACCGCCGAGGACGGCCGTCCAGAACCCCTCCACGTGGAAACTCAGGTGGAGCTGCCCGCACACCCACGAGGTCAGCAGCAGCATCAGCGCGTTGACGACGAGGGTGATCAGGCCGAGGGTCAGGATGAAGAGCGGGAGGGTGAGCACCTTCACCACCGGCTTGACCAGAAGGTTCACCAGCCCGAAGACCAGCGCGACCACGATCAGCGTGCCGGCCTTCTCGCCCGTGCTGCCGCCGGTGAGCGTGATCTTGTCCAGGAGCCACACGGCGACCGCGAGGGCGCCCGCGTTGGCGATCGTCTTGACTAGCAGAGTCCTCATGTGTCTGATCGTTGCAGACCAGAATCAGAGTGGCGGCGCGGCAAGGGCGGACGACGGCGATGAAGGTATTCCGGCTGGACGATCTGGAGGCGGAACGCGCCGCGAACGAGGGCGCCTACCTCCAGTTCCTGCGGGAGCGGAACATGTCGGTCGGTCTCTACGCGCTCGACGCCGGCTCCCACGACCCGCAGAACCCCCACCCCCAGGACGAGCTGTACTTCGTGGTCAGCGGCCGTGCCTCGGTCTCGGTGGGCCTGGAGACCACCGAGGTGGCGCGGGGCAGCGTGGTCTACGTACCCGCGGGGGTGTCCCACAAGTTCCACCACATCAGCGAGGACCTGAGGGTCCTCGTGGTGTTCTCTCCCCCCGAGGGCTGAGGGTCGGGTCTCTCGGCCCCCTAGGGGGTGGATCAGGGGACGGCAAGGGGTGCGAGACCCCCACGGAGGCCCTCGCCGGCCCTAGCATCGAAGCGGGACATCGAGAACCGCGAGCGCAAAGGACGAGGCGATGCGAGAGATCTTCAGGGGCTTGCCGTGGTGGGTGAAGTGGGTCGCGGTGCCGGTCATCGCGCTGGTGGTGTTCGGCGGCCTGATAGCGACCGTGGTGGTTTTCCTGATCGGCCTGCTCTTCAAGCTCCTGCTCTTCGTCGCCCTGGTCGGCGGACTCATCTACGTGGTGCGGAAGTTCACCGCGGGCTCCTCCTCGCGCGGCGACTGGTGACCCGCGGGGGCGACGGGGGGCGGTAACACGGAAACGCCGGTTCCCTCGGGGGAGGGAAGTTTCCCCGGCGGGCCGTCCGCGCGCGGTGGTGGACGGTTAGAGTCCGGAACTCCCGTGGGGCCCCGAATCCCACGGGCGGCACGCACCGCGCCCGTGTCCACCCCGCACGGGCCGCCCCCACCTCCGCGCTTCGGGAGTTGCTCCTTGGCCACGGTCGACACCGCCCCGGCAGAACCCCACGCACCCCCTTCTCCGGCGCGGTCCTGCGCGCCCCCGATGCAGCGGCCACCGGCCGCGACCGCCCCCGACAAGCACTCCGCGACCCTCATCGGGTCCGTCCAGCGCGCGATGCGTCTGCTGGAGACGGTCGCCGCGCACGAGCACGGCGCCCCCGCCAAGCAACTGGCCCGCGAGACCGGCCTCGCGCTCCCCACGGCCTACCACCTGCTGCGCACCCTGGTGCACGAGGGCTACCTGCGCCGGGACAAGGGGCGGTTCTTCCTCGGCGACGCGGCGGACCGGCTCAGCAGCAGCGGAGCGCAGCAGAAACGTCGCAGCACGGTGGCCGACATCCTCGCGCACTGGCGCGACGTGATCGGCGCCCCGGTGTACTACGCGATGTACCGGGACGGCGAGATCGAGGTCATGACCGTGGCCGACTCGCGGGAGGCTCCGGCGGTCGCGGAGTGGGCCGGCTTCCGCGAGACCGGACACGCCCACGCGGTCGGGAAATGCCTGCTCTCCCAACTGGACGACGACGCCCGCCGCGACCACCTCGCGCGCTACCCGGTGCGCTCCCTCACTCCCTACACGGTCCGCGACAACGATGCCCTGCTCAGGCGGCTGGCCCGGACCCGGCGCATGGAACCGGTGATGGAGCGGCAGGAGTACGCGCTTGGCGCGGTCTGCGCGGCGGTGCCGATCACTGTGGGTACAACCGCCGCGACTATGGCGATTTCCCTCCCGGCCCGCCAGGCAGATCAACTGCCATGTATGACAAGGAGGTTGCAGACGGAGATGGGCCGTCACATGGGCGCTCTGGCGCTCTCTATCAGCATCTGAAAACTCACTCCTTGTGATCTGCCATACACTTTCAGCTAGATTTGACCCCAGTCAGGGATTAAACCCGGCCAATCGATGTCTTATGACGGGGTAGGCGATGCGCGAGTCCGTACAGGCAGAAGTCATGATGAGCTTCCTCGTCTCGGAGGAGCTTTCCTTCCGTATCCCGGTGGAGTTGCGCTACGAGACGAGTGATCCCTATGCGGTGCGGCTCACCTTCCATCTGCCCGGCGACGCCCCGGTGACCTGGGTCTTCGGCCGGGAGTTGATGATCGACGGGGTGGGCCGGCCGTGCGGCGAGGGAGACGTGCACATCTCCCCCGTCGACTGCGAGGTGCTGGGCGAGGTGCTGATCCGGCTTCAGGTGGGCGGCGACCAGGCGCTGTTCCGCTCCTCCACGCCCCCGCTCGTGGCGTTCCTCGACCGCACCGACAAGCTGGTACCGCTCGGGCAGGAGGGCGCGCTGGCCGACTTCGACACCCATCTCGACGAGGCGCTGGGACGCATCCTGGCCGAGGAGCAGAGCGCGGGCTGACGTAGTGGGGGCTGGGGGGAGCCCGCGCTCGACCCGGCTCCGGTGATCTTTGAAGAAACGCTTCTGCAAGATTTCGGAGCCGCAGGCCCGGCTGCTCCGCTCAGCGCTTCCGGCGTCGTCCCCGGCCTCCCGAGGCCGCTACGGGCCGGGCGCCCGCCGGAGCCGCCGTACCGGGCGCAGGCCGGTCCGCCGAGACGACCAGGGCGGCCAGCGCGGTGGTGAGCGGCACGGAGGCGACCAGACCGATCGAGCCGACCAGCGTACGCACGATCTCCTCCGCCACCAGCTCGCTGGTGGCCACCGTGCCGACCCCGCTCTGCGCGATGGAGAACAGCAGCAGCAGGGGCAGCGCGGCGCCCGCGTAGGCGAGGACCAGGGTGTTGACGACCGACGCGATGTGGTCGCGGCCGATACGGATGCCAGCCCGGTACAGCTCGCGCCAGCCCATCGAAGGGTTGGCCTCGTGCAGCTCCCACACGGCCGAGGTCTGGGTGACCGTCACATCGTCCAGCACGCCCAGCGAGCCGATGATGACGCCCGCGAGCAGCAGGCCGCTCATGTCGATGGACGGGTAGAGCCCGTGGATCAGGCCGGTGTTGTCGTCCGTGTTGCCGGTGAGCGCGGCCCAGCCGATGAACTGCGAGCCCAGGAAGCCGATCAGCAGCAGGGAGACCAGCGTGCCGAGCACCGCGACGGAGGTCCGCGCGGAGAGACCGTGGCACATGTACAGGGCGATGAGCATGATCGCGCTCGACCCGACCACGGCCACCAGCAGCGGGTTCGAGCCCTGGAGCACGGCCGGCAGGATGAACAGGGTCAGCACCAGGAAGCTGACGGCCAGGGCCACCAGCGCCATGACGCCGCGCAGCCGGCCCACCACCACGACGGCGACCGCGAAGATCCCGGCGAGCAGGGCCATGGGGAACCCGCGGGCCAGATCGGTGACCGCGTACTGGAGTTCCTTCGGCGCCTTGGGCTCGTAGGCGACCACGACCTTGTCGCCCTGGTGCAACTGCCGGGTCTGGTCGGGCTGCACCAGCTCGGTGAAGGTGCGGCCCCTGTCCTTGCCGGTGTCGACCCTGACCGTGGCCTTCTTGCAGGGGCCCTTGCCGTCCTCCTGGGCCACGGGAGCGCCACCGGTGCCGGAGGGGTCGCCCACGGGAGCCTGACCACCCGCGCCGCCGAGCTGGCAGCTCACCGAGGTGACCTGGGTGACCGTCGCCTGCTGGGTCTGGCGGTCGAAGCCCACGCCGGTGCGCTGGTGCGGGGGTGCGCCCCCGGGCCAGAGCACTACCAGGCCCACCACGACGGCCGCGCTGAACGGGATCAGGATGGCCGCGATGACCTTGCGCAGATGCCGGGAGACCGGCGCGGCAGGACCGTGACTGTGGGAGTGGCCGTGCCCGCCCCCCGAGCCGTGCCCATGGCCGCCCTGCCCGTGCCCGCCGCGCCCTGGGTCACCCCCGTCGCCGTGGCCTGGTCCGGAACCGGGCCGGTGGGGTGGGCCGGGAGGAGGGTAGGGAGGCTGCTGCGTGGTGGTCACGGCCCGATCATTGCAAGAACGGGGGAGGCCCACTGTTCATCCCGTCACATGGGGCGCTAGCGTGGAGGCACCTTTGCACACGCGGGAGCTCGGAGCACCGGGCTGAGAGGGCGCTGACCTCCGTCGTCGAGATGTTTCACGTGGAACGTGGTTCCGCGGGATCGTCCGCGTACGGGAATCGCTGCGTCGACCGCCGAACCTGTTACCGGGTAATGCCGGCGTAGGGAGTAGGTCTCATGACCAACAAGGACGCACGCACGCCTGCCTCCACGCGGAGCGCGACGAACAGCTCGTCGGGCGAGGAGGCCGGGAAGTCCATCGGCTGGCACAAGGCGTACGTCGCGGGTTCGCGCCCCGACCTGCGCGTGCCGGTCCGTCAGGTGCACCTCACCAACGGGCGGTCGGTCACGCTGTACGACACCTCCGGCCCGTACACGGATCCGGAAGCCGACACCGATGTCCGCCGGGGGCTGGCCCCGCTGCGGGAGAACTGGATCGTCGCCCGTGGCGACACCGAGGAGTACGCGGGCCGTCCGGTCCGCCCGGAGGACGACGGCCTCAAGCACACCTCACCGCGCGGCGGGCTGCGCAACCTGGACGCGGTCTTCCCGGGACGGCCCCGCCAGCCCCGGCGCGGCCGTACGGGCAGGGCGGTCACGCAGCTCGCCTACGCCCGCCGGGGGGAGATCACGCCGGAGATGGAGTTCGTGGCGCTCCGGGAGAACGTCGCCCCCGAGGTGGTCCGCGAGGAGATCGCGGCGGGCCGTGCAGTGCTGCCCGCCAACGTGAATCACCCGGAGATCGAGCCGATGATCATCGGCAAGCGGTTCCTGGTGAAGGTCAACGCCAACATCGGCAATTCGGCGGTCACCTCCTCGATCGAGGAGGAGGTGGAGAAGATGACCTGGGCGACACGCTGGGGCGCGGACACGGTCATGGACCTCTCCACCGGCCGCAACATCCACACCACCCGCGAGTGGGTGCTGCGCAACTCCCCCGTGCCCATCGGCACCGTGCCGCTCTACCAGGCGCTGGAGAAGGTCGACGGCCGGGCCGAGGAGCTGACCTGGGAGATCTACAAGGACACGGTGATCGAGCAGGCCGAGCAGGGCGTGGACTACATGACGGTGCACGCCGGAGTGCGGCTGCCGTACGTCCCGCTCACGGCCAACCGGAAGACGGGCATCGTCTCGCGCGGCGGCTCGATCATGGCCGCCTGGTGCCTGGCGCACCACAAGGAGTCCTTCCTCTACGAGCACTTCGAGGAGCTCTGCGAGATCCTCGCCGCCTATGACGTCACCTACTCGCTCGGTGACGGTCTGCGGCCCGGCTCGATCGCGGACGCCAACGACGAGGCGCAGTTCGCGGAGTTGCGCACCCTCGGGGAGCTCAACCGGATCGCCAGGCGCTTCGACGTGCAGACGATGATCGAGGGCCCCGGGCACGTCCCGATGCACAAGATCAAGGAGAACATCGACCTTCAGCAGGAGATCTGCGATGAAGCTCCGTTCTACACGCTCGGTCCGCTGACCACGGACGTCGCGCCGGCCTACGACCACATCACCTCCGGCATCGGCGCCGCGATGATCGCCTGGTGGGGCACGGCGATGCTCTGCTACGTCACGCCCAAGGAGCACCTGGGCCTGCCGAACCGGGACGACGTGAAGACCGGGGTCATCACGTACAAGATCGCCGCTCACGCGGCCGACCTCGCCAAGGGCCATCCCGGCGCCCAGGAGTGGGACGACGCGCTCTCGGACGCCCGCTTCGAGTTCCGGTGGGAGGACCAGTTCAATCTCGCCCTGGACCCGGACACGGCACGCGAGTTCCACGACGAGACACTGCCCGCCGAACCCGCCAAGACGGCCCACTTCTGCTCCATGTGCGGGCCGAAGTTCTGCAGCATGAAGATCTCGCAGGACATCCGGCGCGAACACGGCGCCGACCGGGCCGAGATCGAGGAAGGAATGGCCCGCAAGTCCCTGGAGTTCGCGGCCACCGGCAACCGGGTGTACCTGCCGATCGCGGAGGACACTCCGTAGGGCCTCTCGTTCGGATCGGACCGGATGCTCAGTCCGGCTGGTGTTCCGGCCCGCCGAAGTCCGGGCTCGAGTAGTCCGGGCTGCTGAAGCGGGGCCGGTCGGTGGCCGTGCCGTCCTCGGGGCTGCTGAAGCCGGGGCGGCCGTAGCCCAGGCGGGGCATCCGGCTCGGGCCGGGGGCAGGCAGGGGCTGTGCGGCGGGGGAGCCGGGCTGGGCGAGGGCGTCGCGGAGAAAGGGCAGGATGCCGCGTTCCAGCAGGGCGTCGCGCCACTCCTCCCGTGCCCGCGCCACCGCCTGGCGTGCCTCCGCCTGGGCGGCTGCCTCGGCGGAGGAGCTGTTGCGCAGCGCGGTCAGCAGCAGCGCCACCCCGGCGGCCAGCATCGCCGCCGCCGTCACGGCGCCGAAGACCCAGCCGACGGCGACCAGGGTCCGGCCGAACTGCCGGCCGGGGGCGACCATGCGCAGGATGTAGCCGACCAGCAGGAAGATCACGGCCGCCGTCCCCGCGAGCACGGGGGCGAGCACGACGACCATCGCGCTGGCACCCGCGCCGGTCTCCCCGGGAGCAGTGGCGAGCCCGAGGGCGCCCGGCTCCGCCTGCGCAGGGGAGCTTTCGCCGACGGCGGTCTCGGCCACCGGTGCCGGACGACGCAGCTCCTCGCGGACCTTGACGTAGGTCTGGTACTCGGTGGCGGCCGCTGCCGTGATGAGTGCCGTGGCGCTGAGCGCCATCGTGCGCAACTGCTCGGGGTTGAGCCGCTGTCCGACGGCTGACAGCTCCGGGTGTCCGGGTGCGGAGCGCAGCGCCTCATCGAGGAGCCGCTCGAATTCCCGGCGGTCCTCACTCAGCAGGTGCTGCGGAACGCTGTTCATGTGCATCCCCCGATGCTCCGTAGGGCTTGGGGCTCGCATGGTGACGAGCCGTCGGGCAGAAACGGAGGGGAGCCTGCTACGGATAGGCCGATGGTAGAGCTGTCGTACCGCACGGAGACAGGGGGTTGCCGGAAATCGCGGCGATGCCCGGTGCCGGTTCCGCGCCGTCCGGGCCTGCTGCCGGGCGGCGCGGTGACAGGTCAGGCGTCCAGCGGAAGTTGCTGGACCAGCAGCTTTCCGGCCATGGTCACGCCGCCGTCCATGGCGATGGCGAGGCCGTCGGCGTAGACGTGCGGGCCCTCGACGTGCGGCTCGCCACGCTCCTCGCCCTCCTCGGAGCCGACCTGGCCGAGCAGGTAGGGGATCGGGCTGTGGCCGTGAACGACCCGGGAGCCGCCGTACGTGTCCAGCAGGGAACGCACGGCGTCGGCGCCGCCCTCGTCGCGGAAGGAGAAGCGCTTGGTGAACTTGCGGAACAGGTCCCAGACCTCGTCCGCGTCGTTGCGGGTCAGCGCGTCGCGGACGGTGTCGTTGACCGCCTCGATCGAGTCGCCGTAGTCGAGGTAGGCGGTGGTGTCGGAGTGGAGCAGCAGATGGCCGTCGACCTCCTCCACCGCGTCGAGCCGGGCCATCCACTGCAGGTGGTGGTCCTGGAGGCGGTCCATGTCGGTCTTCTGGCCGCCGTTGAGCAGCCAGGCCGCCTGGAAGGTGGCGGTGCCCGCGCCGGAGTTGACCGGGGTGTCGCCGAACCGCTTGGCGCCGAGCAGCAGCAGCTCGTGGTTGCCCATGAGCGCCTTGCAGTAGCCGCCGGCCGCCGCGGCCTCGGCGGACAGCCGCATCACGAGGTCGATGACGCCGATGCCGTCCGGGCCCCGGTCGGTGAAGTCGCCGAGGAACCAGAGCCGGGCGGTGCCGGCGCACCACCGGCCCTCCTCGTCGACCAGGCCCTTGTCCCGCAGCGCGCTCAGCAGCTCCTCGATGTAGCCGTGGACGTCGCCCACGACGAACAGCGGGCCGGGGCCCGCCTCGGCCTGCTGTAGCGGGGCGGGAGCGGGCTCGACGGGCGGCGGGAGGGTGTCGCCGCGCTGGATGACCGGCAGGTCGCGCGCGGTCGGGGTGTACCCGTCGGGGTGGTCCTCCTCGTGCGGAGGGACGACGTCACCGGGGTGCACGGCGGCGTACGGACCGGTCTCGTGGACGTACGCGGGCACCCGGAAGTCGCGCAACGTCGCCGTACGCCCCGTCTCGGGTCCCTGACCGGCCCCCTGAGTCATCAGACCCCTCCACCATCGCGCCGAAGCTGCACCGCTTCGGACTGCCTGGTCGCAGCGGCCCGCGGTGTCGTGCGCCCATCATAGGAATGCGCGTCGCGCCATGTGATGACCCAGGGGTGGTGAATCACGGTGAGGTCCCTGATCACCGGGGCTTTCGTCCCGATTGGGCAGGAGTCCGGCCGTTGCCCGCCCGGAATCGAGTGGCCGCCGGGCGGTCGTCCGCCCCGGTTCGACGGCGTGGCGGTCCCCCCGCCACGCCCCGCGGCCTCTCCGTCCCCCCTCGGGCCGGTCTCCTCAGCCCCGCTCCGGCACCCGCGGCGGGCTGACCGTGGTGCGCGGCGGACGGCGCTGGGAGGAGGTGCGCACGATCAGCTCCGTCGGTATCACCTGCTCGACCGGCTGGTCCGACTCGACTCCCTCGATGGCGTCGATGAGGAGCTGAACGACCGCCGTGCCGATGCGGCGCGGCTTGAGCGAGAGCGTGGTGATGGGCGGCTCGGTCGTGGCGTACACGGTTGACTCGCTGCAGCACACCAGCAGCAGGTCGTCCGGGACGCGCAGGCCGTAGCGCCGTGCGGCGGCGAGCAGGTCGGTGCCGTTGGGGTCGAAGAGGCCGTAGACCGCGTCCGGGCGGTCGGGGCGGGCGAGCAGCCGGTCGGCGGCGACGGCGCCCGCGCACGGGTCGTGCGCGGGGTAGGCCTCGTAGACCGGGTCCTGGCCGACCCGCTCGCACCAGCGCAGGTAGGCGGTGGTGGACAGGTGCGTGTACGTGTCCGTCGTGGTGCCGGTGAGCAGGCCGATGCGGCGGGCCCCGGCGGCGGCGAGGTGGTCGAGGATGCCGAGGACGGCGGCCTCGTGGTCGTTGTCGACCCAGGCGGTGACCGGGAGGGCGCCGGCCGGGCGGCCGTCGGAGACGACCGGTAGACCCTGCCGGACCAGTTCGCTGACGACCGGGTCCTGGTCGGAGGGGTCGATGACGACCGTGCCGTCCAGCGCGACGTTGGACCACACGTCGTGCCGGGAGGTCGCGGGCAGGATGACCAGGGCGTACCCGCGGGCGAGCGCGGCGGAGGTGGCGGCCCGCGCCATCTCGGCGAAGTACGCGAACTCCGTGAAGGTGAAAGGTTCATCCCCGTACGTGGTCACGGTCAGGCCGATCAGGCCGGACTTGCCGGTACGGAGGGTGCGGGCGGCGGCCGAGGGCCGGTAGCCCAGTCGGTCCGCGACCTCGCGGACGTGGCGGCGGGTGGCGTCCGGGAGCCGCCCCTTGCCGTTGAGGGCGTCGGAGACGGTCGTGATGGAGACCCCTGCGGCGGCGGCCACGTCTCTGATGCCGGCCCGTCCGGGCCGGCTGCCCCGCCGGGAGGTTTCCGCGCGGCTCACCTGGTGCTTCCCTGCTGCTGTCATGGCGAGCCGATAGTAGGGCTCTTGTAGTGGGGTAGGGCGGACGCATATGCATGCGTTGACAGGCACGTTTCTGCATGGTCGTTGGACTCCAACCGCCTTTGAAAGCAAGTCAGTTACCTGACCGGACGGCAGGACGTGTCTTGTCGACGCGTGTGGGCCTGCCAAGTGCCCCATGTCTCGAAGAGGTCTCAACTCACCTTCACGGGGGATGCGCGCCACGGCGCGAGCCACCGGCGCGCGGACAAGTGCGCGGTGCGCCCCCTGAAGCGCGGCCGGTCGCCCGGCGCGGCTCGTGCCGCCCGGGGGCGGGGAAGCGGGACGCACCGGTGCGCAAGCGCGCCGAATCCTCATAAGGTGAGGAGCATTGGATGCCGGCGGCGTCGACGGTCCGCCGGTGGTCGCGAGGAGGACTGCGGTGAGCGAGACGAGCCCCAAGCTGCGCGCCGAGCTGGAGGGTATCCCCACCTACAAGCCGGGCAGGCCCGCCTCGGCCGAGGGTCCGGTCGCCTTCAAGCTGTCCTCCAACGAGAACCCCTATCCCCCGCTGCCGGGTGTCATGGAGCGGGTCGCGGCGGCCGTGGCCGAGTTCAACCGCTACCCCGACATGGCGTGCGGCGGTCTGGTGGCCGAGCTGGCGGAGCGTTTCGGCGTCCCCGTCTCCCACCTGGCGACGGGCACCGGCTCGGTCGGCGTGGCCCAGCAGCTCGTGCAGGCGACCAGTGGTCCGGGCGACGAGGTGATCTACGCCTGGCGCTCCTTCGAGGCGTACCCGATCATCACGCGGATCAGCGGAGCCACGCCCGTGCAGGTGCCGCTCACGCCCGGCGATGTGCACGACCTGGACGCGATGGCGGACGCGATCACCGAGCGGACCCGGCTGATCTTCGTCTGCAACCCCAACAACCCGACCGGCACCGTGGTGCGCCGGGCGGAGCTGGAGCGGTTCCTCGACCGGGTGCCCAAGGACGTGCTGGTGGTGCTGGACGAGGCGTACCGGGAGTTCATCCGCGACCCCGAGGTGCCCGACGGGGTCGAGCTGTACCGGGAGCGGCCGAACGTCTGCGTGCTGCGCACCTTCTCCAAGGCGTACGGGCTGGCCGGTCTGCGGGTCGGTTTCGCCATCGCGCACGAGCCGGTGGCGGCGGCGCTGCGCAAGACGGCGGTGCCGTTCGGTGTCAGTCATGTCGCGCAGGAGGCGGCGATCGCCTCGCTCCGGGCCGAGGACGAGTTGCTCGGCCGGGTCGGTTCGCTGGTGTGCGAGCGAGCCCGGGTGGTCGACGCGCTGCGTACGCAGGGCTGGACGGTGCCCGAGACGCAGGCCAACTTCGTGTGGCTGCGGCTGGGGGAGCGGACCATGGAGTTCGCCGCGGCGTGCGAGGACCACGGGGTCGTCGTGCGGCCGTTCGCCGGTGAGGGTGTGCGGGTGACGGTCGGGGAGACCGAGGCCAACGACCTCTTCCTGAAGGCGGCGGAGACGTTCCGCCGGGAGGTGTCGGGCTGACGCCGGTCCGCCGTCCATGAGGTGAGGGGCCCTGCCGGGAGGCGGGGCCCCTCGTCGTGGGGGCCCCCTTGCGGGTGCCGAATACGTGTGCGCCATAATGGCTTGTGAATGTGAACGCTTTCACAAGCTCCGACCGGATTGCCCCGTATGTGGGGGGCATAAGCGGCGAAGGCCGCACCGGAACGGCTAAGTAAGGAGGGGTGACGACGTGGAACTGGCGTTGGCACCGGAGACCCTGGCGCGCTGGCAGTTCGGCATCACCACCGTCTATCACTTTCTGTTCGTCCCGCTGACGATCTCCCTGGCCGCTCTCACGGCCGGGCTGCAGACGGCCTGGGTGCGCACCGAGAAGGATGTCTACCTCAGGGCCACCAAGTTCTGGGGCAAGCTCTTCCTGATCAACATCGCGATGGGCGTGGTCACCGGCATCGTGCAGGAGTTCCAGTTCGGCATGAACTGGTCGGAGTACTCGCGCTTCGTCGGGGACATCTTCGGCGCCCCGCTGGCCTTCGAGGCGCTGATCGCCTTCTTCTTCGAGTCGACCTTCATCGGCCTGTGGATCTTCGGCTGGGACAAGCTGCCGAAGAGGATCCACCTGGCCTGCATATGGATGGTCTCGATCGGCACCGTCCTCTCGGCGTACTTCATCCTCGCGGCCAACTCCTGGATGCAGCACCCGGTCGGCTTCCGCATCAACAAGGAGCGGGGGCGCGCCGAACTGACCGACTTCTGGGCCGTGCTGACCCAGAACACCGCGCTCGCCCAGGCGTTCCACACCCTCTCCGCGGCCTTCCTGACCGGGGGCGCCTTCATGGTGGGACTCGCCGCCTACCACCTGGCCCGGCGCCGGCACATCAGGGTGATGCGGACCTCACTGCGGCTCGGCCTGGTCACCGTGGTGATCGCCGGCCTGCTCACCGCCATCAGCGGCGACACCCTCGGCAAGGTGATGTTCAAGCAGCAGCCGATGAAGATGGCCGCCGCCGAGGCCCTGTGGGACGGTCAGAAGCCCGCGCCCTTCTCGGTGTTCGCCTACGGCGACGTGGACAAGGGCCACAACCGCGTCGCCGTCGAGGTGCCGGGCCTGCTGTCCTTCCTGGCCAACGACGACTTCTCCTCGTACGTCCCCGGCATCAACGATGTGAACAAGGCCGAGCAGCAGAAGTTCGGGCCGGGGGACTACCGGCCCAACATCCCGGTCGCCTACTGGGGTTTCCGCTGGATGATCGGGTTCGGCATGGCCTCCTTCACTCTCGGCGCGCTGGGGCTCTGGCTGACCCGGAAGAGGTTGCTGCTCCCCCGGCACCTGCGCACCGGTGACGACGAGGTGCCGCATCTGGTGCTGTTCGGGAGGCGGACGCTGGGCCCGAAGCTCACCCCCTGGTTCTGGCGCGTGGCCACCTGGACGATGGCCTTCCCGCTGATAGCCAACTCCTGGGGCTGGATCTTCACCGAGATGGGCCGCCAGCCCTGGGTCGTCTACGGCCTGTTCCAGACCCGCCAGGCGGTCTCCCCCGGTGTCTCCCAGACCGAGGTCGCCCTTTCGATGGCCGTCTTCACCGCGCTGTACGCGATCCTCGCGGTGATCGAGGTCCGGTTGCTGGTCAAGTACGCCAAGGCCGGGCCCCCGGAGCTGACCGAGGCCGACCTCAACCCGCCCACGAAGATCGGCGGCGACCATCACGACGCCGACCGGCCGATGGCCTTCTCGTACTAGCGCTGAGGGACAGCCATGGAACTGCATGACGTCTGGTTCGTACTCATAGCCGTGCTGTGGACCGGCTACTTCTTCCTGGAGGGTTTCGACTTCGGGGTCGGTGTGCTGACCCGGCTGCTGGCCCGGAACCGGCCGGAGCGGCGGGTGCTGATCAACACCATCGGCCCGGTCTGGGACGGCAACGAGGTGTGGCTGCTCTCCGCGGGCGGTGCGACCTTCGCCGCCTTCCCGGAGTGGTACGCCACCCTGTTCTCCGGCTTCTACCTGCCGCTGCTGCTCATCCTGGTCTGCCTGATCGTGCGGGGCGTGGGCTTCGAGTACCGGGCCAAGCGCCCCGATGAGAAGTGGCAGCGCAACTGGGAGTGGGCGATCTTCTGGTCCTCGCTGATCCCGGCGTTCCTCTGGGGCGTGGCCTTCGGGAACATCGTGCGGGGCGTGAAGATCGACCAGCACTTCGAGTACGTCGGCGGCCTGATCGACCTGTTCAACCCCTACGCCCTGCTCGGCGGGGTGGTGACGCTCACCCTGTTCACCTTCCACGGGGCGGTGTTCACGGCCCTCAAGACCGTCGGTGACATCCGCACCAGGGCCCGGACCCTGGCGCTGCGCTTCGGTCCGGTGACCGTCGTGCCTGCGCTCGGCTTCCTGGTCTGGACCCAGCTGCACAGCGGGGACGGCGCCAGCCTGGTCGCCCTTGCCGTCGCGGCCGCTGCCCTGGTCGGCGCCCTGGGTGCCGTCTGGCGGGGACGGGAGGGATGGGCGTTCGGGTTGTCCGGGGTGACCATCGCGGCTGCCGTGGCGATGCTCTTCCTCTCGCTCTTCCCGAACGTGATGCCCTCCACCCTCGACGCGGACTGGAGCCTGACGGTCACAAACGCCTCGTCGAGCCCGTACACCTTGAAGATCATGACCTGGTGCGCCGTCATCGCCGCTCCGCTGGTCATGCTCTACCAGGCATGGACGTACTGGGTCTTCCGCAAGCGCATCGGTACCCAGCACATCGCCGAAGCCGCACACTGACCGCCCCGAGGGTATGTTTCACGTGAAACACACTCTCGGGACTGAAGGACACGTTTCACGTGAAACCGATCGATCCCCGCCTTCTGCACCACGCCCGCGCCACGCGCCTCTTCCTCGTGACGGTCGTCCTCCTGGGCGGGCTCGGCGCAGGTCTGGTCATCGCCCAGGCCATGCTGATCGCCGAGGTGGTGGTCGGAGCCTTCCAGCACGGCGAGTCGGCGAGTGACCTGGTCACGCCGCTGGCCCTGCTGGCCGGAGTGGCCTGCGGGCGGGCGCTGGTCTCCTGGCTCACGGAGCTGGCCGCGCACAGGACCAGCGCTGCCGTGAAGTCCGAGTTGCGGGAGCGGCTGGTCGAGCGGGCCGCGGTACTCGGTCCCGGCTGGCTGAGCGGCCGACGCACCGGTTCGCTGGTCACCCTGGCCACACGCGGGGTCGACGCCCTGGACGACTACTTCGCGCGGTACCTGCCGCAACTGGGGCTCGCCCTGGTCGTGCCGGTGGCGGTGCTGGCGCGGATCGTCACCGAGGACTGGGTCTCGGCGGCGATCATCGTCGCCACCCTCCCCCTCATCCCGGTCTTCATGATCCTGATCGGCTGGGCCACCCAGTCCCGGATGGACCGCCAGTGGTCGCTGCTCTCCCGGCTCTCCGGCCACTTCCTCGACGTGGTCGCGGGGCTGTCCACCCTGAAGGTGTTCGGCCGGGCCAAGGCGCAGGCCGAGTCCATCCGCAAGATCACTGGCGAGTACCGCCGCGCCACCATGCGGACCCTGCGGATCGCCTTCCTCTCCTCCTTCGCGCTGGAGCTGCTTGCCACGCTCTCCGTCGCGCTGGTCGCCGTCACCATCGGCATGCGGCTGGTGCACGGCGACATGGACCTGTACACCGGCCTGGTCATCCTGGTCCTGGCCCCCGAGGCGTACCTCCCGGTGCGTCAGATGGGTGCGCAGTACCACGCGGCGGCGGAGGGGCTGGCGGCGGCCGAGGAGATCTTCGCCGTGCTGGAGACGCCCGCCCCGGCCACCGGCGGCGCACCTGTCCCGGCCGGCTCCCTGGCCTTCGACTCCGTGACGGTCCGCTATCCCGGCCGCTCGGCGGACGCCGTCACCGATGTGTCCTTCTTGGTGGAACCCGGCGAGACCGTGGCGCTGATCGGGCCGAGCGGCGCGGGCAAGTCCACCCTGCTCGGCGTGCTCCTCGGCTTCGTCCGGCCCGGCGCCGGCCAGGTCCGCGTGGGCGGCGACGATCTCGCCGACCTCGATCTGGAGGAGTGGCGCTCCAGGATCGCCTGGGTGCCGCAGCGCCCGCACCTGTACGCCGGGACCATCGCTGAGAACGTCCGCCTGGCCCGCCCCGACGCGGACGACGCAGCCGTGCGCCGGGCGCTGGCGGACGCCGGTGCGCTGGAGTTCGTGGACGCGCTGCCCGCCGGTGCCGACACCCTGCTGGGGGAGGACGGTGCCGGTCTCTCCGCAGGTCAGCGGCAGCGGCTCGCCCTGGCCCGCGCCTTCCTGGCCGACCGGCCGGTGCTGCTGCTGGACGAGCCCACCGCCGCGCTGGACGGTGCGACCGAGGCCGACGTCGTCGCGGCGGTACGGCGTCTCGCCGTCGGCCGTACGGTGCTGCTCGTCGTGCACCGGCCCGCCCTGCTGGAGGTCGCCGACCGGGTGGTGCGGCTGGACATGGCCGAACCGGTCACCGCGCCCCAGCCGGTCAGGTCCGTGGTGGCCGCCCCGGAACCCGCCGCCACCGCGCTCGACGGGAACGTGCCCGAGCCCGCAGGGGGTGAGGCATTCCTCCCCGAGCCGGACGGTGCCGACGGCCCTCACGACGAGCCCGCGCCCGAGAAGGCGACGGCGCGTGAGCGAGACGTCCTGGCCCGTGTCCGCTCCGTGGCCGCCGCCCGGCGCGGACGGCTGCTCCTCGCACTGCTGCTGGGCAGCCTCGCTCTCGGCTGCGCCGTCGGACTCATGGCGACCTCCGGCTGGCTGATCTCGCGCGCCTCGCAGCAGCCGCCGGTGCTGTATCTGCTGGTCGCCGTGACGGCCACCCGGTTCTTCGGCATCGGCCGCGCGGTCTTCCGGTACGGCGAACGACTGGTGTCGCACGACGCCGTGCTGCGCATGCTCGCCGACACCCGCGTCGCCGTCTACAAGCGGCTCGAGCGGCTGGCCCCGGCCGGCCTGCGCGGCACCCGGCGCGGCGACCTGCTCAGCCGGCTCGTCTCCGATGTGGACGCCTTCCAGGACTACTGGCTGCGCTGGCTGCTGCCCACCGGTGTGGCGGTCGTCGTCTCCGCCGCCTCGGTCGGCTTCACCGCGTGGCTGCTCCCCGAGGCGGGAGCCGCGCTCGCCGTCGGCCTGCTGCTCGCCGGGGTCGGCGTCCCGCTGGTCACCGCGGCCGTGGCCCGGCGCACCGAACGACAGCTGGCGCCCGCCCGGGGTGAACTGGCCACCCGCGTCACCGACCTGCTCACCGGCACCGCCGAGTTGACCGTCGCCGGGGCGCTGCCCTCACGCATGGCGGCCACCCGGCAGGCCGACGGCACCCTCACCCGGATCGCGTCCCGCTCGGCCGGGGTCACCGCGCTCGGCGACGGCCTGACCGCGCTGATCTCGGGCCTGACGGTCACCGTGGCGGCGCTGCTCGGCGCGCAGGCGGCGGCCGGGGGCCGCATCCACGGCGTGCTGGTGGCCGTGGTCGTTCTGACCCCGCTGGCCGCCTTCGAGGCCGTGCTCGGTCTCCCCCTGGCCGTGCGCCACCGCCAGCGGGTCGCCCGCAGCGCCGAGCGGGTCTACGAGGTGCTGGACGCCCCGGTGCCGGTGCGCGAGCCCGAGCGACCGCGCGAGGCCCCGGCCTCGCCGTTCCCACTCGTCGTACGGGACCTGACCGCCCGTCACGAGGACCAGCACCGGGACGCGCTGCACGGACTGGACCTCACGCTGGACCGGGGCCGCCGGATCGCCGTGGTCGGTCCCTCCGGCTCCGGCAAGACCACCCTCGCCCAGGTGCTGCTCCGGTTCCTGGATCCCGGCTCGGGCACGTACACGCTGGCCGGGGTGGAGGCGGCCGAGATGGACGGCGACGAGGTACGGCGGCTGGTCGGGCTGTGTGCCCAGGACGCCCATCTCTTCGACAGCACCGTCCGGGAGAACCTGCTGCTGGCCCGAAGGGACGCGACCGAGGCCGACGTGCGTGACGTCCTGCTGCGGGCCCGGCTGCTGGACTGGGTGGACGGCCTCCCCGAGGGCCTGGACACGCATGTCGGCGAGCACGGCGCCCGGCTCTCCGGCGGTCAGCGGCAGCGGCTGGCGCTGGCGCGTGCTCTGCTCGCGGACTTCCCGGTGCTGGTGCTGGACGAGCCCGCCGAGCACCTCGACCTGCCCACGGCGGACGCTCTGACCGACGACCTGCTGGCCGCGACAGAGGGCCGCACCACCTTGCTGATCACGCACCGGCTCGCGGGTCTCGCCGCCGTCGACGAGGTGCTCGTCCTCGACGCGGGCCGCGTCGTCCAGCGCGGGCCGTACGCCGAGCTGCTCGCGGTGGACGGCCCGCTGGCCGCGATGGCCCGGCGCGAGGCCGAGGCGGAGGCCCTCGTCGTGCTCTGACCGGTGGGACCGGTCAGACCCGTCCGGCGAGCAGGTCCTCGATCACGCGGGCCACACCGTCGTCGTTGTTGGCGTGGGTGCGGCCGGTGGCGGCGGCCAGGGTGTCGGGGTGGGCGTTGCCCATGGCGTAGGAGCGTCCGGCCCAGGTCAGCATCTCGATGTCGTTGGGCATGTCGCCGAAGGCCACGACCTCCTCCGGCGAGATGCCGCGCTCGGCGCAGCACAGGGCCAGGGTGCTGGCCTTGGAGACGTCGGGGCCGCTCAGTTCCAGCAGCGCGCTGGGACTGGACCGGGTGACGTTGGCGTGGCCTCCGACGGCGATCCGGGCGAGGGTGAGGAAGGCGTCCGGATCGAGGTCGGGGTGGTGGGCCAGGATCTTGAGCACCGGCTGGCTCGCCGCGACCCCGTCCGGCGCGAGGAGTTCCTCGGCGGGCCGCAGGGTGTCCGGGATCTCCAGGTGCAGCTTGGGGTAGGCGGGCTCCTGGTGGAAGCCGTAGGTCTGTTCCACCGCGAAGAGCGTGCCGGGGGCCGCCTCGCGCAGCAGCCGCACGGACTTCAGGGCGTTCTCCCTGGCCAGCTCGCGCACCTTCACGAAGCGGTGGGCGCCGGCTCCGCCGTGCAGGTCGACCACGGCGGCACCGTTGCCGCAGATGGCCAGGCCGTGGCCGTGGACGTGCTCGCTGACGACGCCCATCCAGCGGGCCGGGCGGCCGGTGACGAAGAAGACCTCGATGCCCGCCTTCTCGGCCGCGGCCAGCGCGGCCACGGTTCGCGGGGAGACGGTCTGGTCGTCGCGCAGCAGGGTGCCGTCGAGGTCCGTGGCGATCAGACGCGGTGGGAGGGAGCCTCCTCCGCGTCCGGACGGGGCCGACGGCTGTGCGGGGGCCGGGGTCCCCGGCTGTCTGGTCGCTGAGGTCACCCGAGCATTCTCGCGCACCCGCGCGCACGCTCCTGCGGCGCGGGGCCCGGCAGAGGTCGGGTAGGCGTCGGATGCGTTCGGGACCGGGTCCCGGCCGGCCGTCCGGACATCGTAGGCTCGTCGGCATGGCCCTTCGTCTCAGTACCGTGATCCTCCCCGTCGACCGCTGGAGCGAGGGGGGCCGGGCGAAATGGCAGCGGGCCGAGGAGCTCGGGTTCCACGCCGCGTACACCTACGACCACCTGTCGTGGCGGTCGTTCCGGGACGGGCCGTGGTTCGGTGCGCTGCCGACTCTGACGGCCGCCGCGGAGGCTACCGAGCGGCTGCGGCTGGGGACCCTGGTGACCTCGCCGAACTTCCGGCACCCGGTGACCCTGGCCAAGGAGCTGATCTCCCTGGACGACATCTCCGGCGGCCGGGTCACGCTGGGCATCGGTGCGGGCGGCTCCGGGTTCGACGCGACGGCGCTCGGGCAGGAGGCGTGGTCTCCGCGTGAGCGGGCCGACCGGTTCGAGGAGTTCGTGACCCTGCTGGACCGGCTGCTGACCGAGGACGCGGTGTCGTACACGGGCGACCACTACTCGGCGCACGAGGCCCGCAACATTCCGGGCTGCGCCCAGGAGCCCCGGCTGCCGTTCGCGGTGGCGGCGACCGGCCCGCGCGGACTCAGGCTGGCCGCGCGGTACGGGCAGGCGTGGGTGACCACGGGCGACCCGAAGCTGTTCGAGACCGGTACGCCGGAGCAGTCGGTGCTCGCGGTGGAGCGGCAGATCGGCCGGCTCACCGAGGCGTGCGCGGAGACCGGCCGGGACGTGGCCGACCTGGACAAGATCATGCTGACCGGGTTCACGCCGGACCGCGCCCGCCCGCTGGACTCCGTCGACGCGTTCGTGGACTTCGCCGGCCGGTACGCGGCGCTGGGCATCACCGAGCTGGTGATCCACTGGCCCATCGCGGACTCGGACTTCGCGGCCGACCAGGCCGTCTTCGAGAAGATCGCCACCGAGGCCGTCGCCCAGCTCGGCTGAGCCGGAGTCTCAGCGCGGTCGGGAGAACCGCAGGTAGCGCGGCGGAACGGCGTCGGTCAGCCAGACGCCGTTGGCGCTGACGTGGAACACAAGCCCGTCGCGGTGCATGGCGCCCGCGTCCACGCTGAGGACCACCGGCCGGCCGCGGCGGGCGCCGACCCGGGTCGCGGTCTCCCGGTCGGCCGAGAGATGCACGTCGTGCCGGTTCACGGGACGCAGCCCCTCGGCGCGGATCGCGTCCAGGCTGCGGGCGACGGTGCCGTGGTAGAGGTACGGCGGCGGGGTGGCCGCGGGCAGACCGAGCGCGACCTCGACCGTGTGGCCCTGGTTGGCGCGGATTCTGCCGTCCTCGACGGCGAACCGCCGCTTGTCGTTGACGGCCACCACGTGGTCCAGTTCGGCGCGGCTGACGGGGAAGCCGTGGGCCGCCGCCGCGGTGAGCAGCGTGTCGATCTCCACCCAGCCGGCCGGGTCCAGGGTGAGCCCGATGCGCTCGGGCTGGTGCCGCAGGTGCTTCGAGAGGTACTTGGACACCTTCACGGTGCGTCTGTCGTCCATCACTTCCGATATGCCTATTTCTCTTATTTCTCGCATACGATGCTTTACGTATGTTCCTTTCTTCGGGCTGCTCCGCGTTTTCCGCCCCTCCCAGCCTCCTGGAGAGACGCGGATCACGCATTCGATTTATCTGAGCAGGTTTGATCCACAGCCAACGTCCTTTATCCACAGCGTTTTTGGCAATTCTGTGGACAACCGGCGCCCGTTTCAGGCAGGTTGGGCAACTTCTGTACGCTTTACGGCAGATGGAGAACTCTCCGCCGTCTTCCGGCTCACAACTTCGGCTGCACGCGCGCCAATGAGCGCAACGCACCCGGCACGAACCGCGACAGCAGATACACGCCCCGCGCCTCAGGAGTCACCGGGACCACCGCCCGGTTCTCCGCCACCGCGTCCAGAATCGCTCTGGCGACCTTCTCCGGCGGGTAGTTGCGCTTCCCGTACCACCGGGACGCCCGCTCCTGACGCCGCCGCGCCTCGGTCTCGTCCACTCCGGTGAAGCGCGTAGTCGACGTGATGCCGGTGTTCACGATGCCCGGGCAGATGGCCGTGACTCCGATGTCCGCGGAGGCCAGTTCGGCGCGCAGGCACTCCGAGAGCATCAGCACCGCCGCCTTGGACGCGCCGTACGCCGGAAGCGCCCGCGAGGGCTGGAAGGCCGCGGCGGAGGCGATGTTGACGATGTGGCCGCCCTGCCCCCGCTCCGCCATGCGGGACCCGAAGAGGCGGCAACCGTGGATCACGCCCCACAGGTTGACGTCCAGCACCCTGCGCCAGTCGTCCGGGGTCGTGGTGAGGAAGGAGCCGGAGACACCGATGCCCGCGTTGTTGACCAGCACGTCCACCACGCCGTGCTCGCGGTGCACCCGCTCGGCCAGCTTCTCCATGCCCTGCTCGTCCGAGACGTCCACCACCTCCGGCCAGGCGCCCGAAGCGCCTGCCGCCAGAGCCAGTTCGACGGTACGCACAGCCGTCGCGCGGTCCCGGTCGACCACGACCAGACGCGCCCCCGCCTCAGCGAGAGCCAGCGCCGTCGCCCGCCCGATGCCGCTGCCCGCTCCGGTGACCAGCGCCAACTGCCCTCCGAATCGGTCGGTATGGCGACCGCCGCCCCGCGAAGGCCCGCCCTGCTCCACCCCGTTCACGAACGCCTCGATCCAACAGGCCAGTTGGTCGGGCCGGGTGCGCGGCACCCAGTGCTTGGCCGGAAGCGTGCGCCGGGTCAGCCTCGGCACCCACCGTTCCAGGTCGTCGTAGAGCCGCTCCGAGAGGAACGCGTCGCCCTGCGGGGTGATGAGCTGCACCGGCACGTGCGCGACGGCGTCCGGGCGCGGGTGGCACAGCCGGGGGCGCACGTTGTCCCGGTAGAGCCAGGCGCCGCGGGCCGCGTCCGAGGGCAGCGAGGCCGTCGGGTAGTCGCCGGCCGGGACCTTCTCGGCCCGCTCCAGCAGCTTCGGCCACCGTCTGCCCAGCGGTCCGCGCCAGGCCAGCTCCGGCAGCACCGGAGTGTGCAGCAGGCAGACGTACCAGGACTTGGCGCCCTGGCCGAGGAGCTGGCCCACCCGGCGCGGGGTCGGGCGCTTCACGCGGGCGGCGATCCAGTGGCCGAAGTGGTCCAGCGAGGGGCCCGACATGGAGGTGAAGGAGGCGATGCGGCCCCGTGTCCGCTCCACCGTCACGAACTCCCAGGACTGCACCGAGCCCCAGTCGTGCCCGACCAGGTGCACCGGCCGGTCCGGGCTCACCGCGTCGGCCACCGCGAGGAAGTCGTCCGTCAGCTTGGCCAGGGTGAAGCCGCCGCGCAGTGGTTTCGGCGCGGTGGAGCGGCCGTGGCCACGCACGTCGTAGAGCACCACGTGGAAGTCGTCCGCCAGGCGGGCCGCGACCTCGGACCAGACCTCCTTGCTGTCCGGGTAGCCGTGCACCAGCACCACGGTGGGGCGCTCCGGATCGCCCAGTTCGGCCACGCACAGCTCGATCCCGCCGGTGCGCACCCGCCGCTCACGCGCGTCCTTCAGCGTCACTTGTCCTCCGCCCGCATCCGCCCGGTCCCGTCCAGCGAATGTGGCAGTTGTTAGAGGTGGCGTCAACAGGGGGGATGGCGTCCCCTCCCCCAGGTACCCCTCCCCCTAGGGCCCCGTACTACCCGAGACGGACCCCAAGACGGCTCTGTGGTCTGACGACCCGCGTGCCCCGCGTCACTACCGTCGTGCGTGTGACTGTGATCGTGACCGAGAGCCTGAGCAAGCGGTTCCCCCGGGTGACCGCGCTCGACCGGCTGTCCGTGGACATCGGACCCGGTGTGACGGGACTCGTCGGTGCCAACGGCGCCGGCAAGTCCACCCTGATCAAGATCCTGCTGGGTCTGTCCCCCGCCACCGAGGGCCGTGCCGCAGTGCTCGGTCTCGACGTGGCGACCGAAGGTGCCGCCATCCGCGAGCGCGTCGGCTACATGCCGGAGCACGACTGCCTGCCGCCCGACGTCTCGGCCACCGAGTTCGTCGTGCACATGGCACGCATGTCCGGTCTGCCGCCCACCGCGGCCCGTGAGCGCACCGCCGACACCCTGCGCCACGTCGGGCTGTACGAGGAGCGCTACCGCCCCATCGGCGGCTACTCGACCGGCATGAAGCAGCGGGTCAAGCTCGCGCAGGCGCTGGTGCACGACCCCCGGCTGGTCTTCCTGGACGAACCGACCAACGGCCTGGACCCGGTCGGCCGCGACGAGATGCTCGGCCTGATCCGCCGCATCCACACCGACTTCGGCATCTCGGTTCTGGTCACCTCCCACCTGCTGGGCGAGCTGGAGCGCACCTGCGACCACGTCGTGGTCGTCGACGGCGGCAAGCTGCTGCGGTCCAGCTCCACCACCGACTTCACCCAGAGCACCACCACGCTGGCCGTCGAGGTCACCGACAGCGACACCCACCCCAACGGCACCCGCGCCCTGCGCGAGGCGCTGCACGCGCGCGGTGTCGACACCCACGACGACGGCGGCGGCCTGCCCGGCGCCGGCCACATCCTGCTGCTCACCGCGCAGGGCGAGGAGACGTACGACCTGGTGCGCGACACCGTCGCCGGACTCGGGCTCGGCCTGGTCCGGATGGAACAGCGGCGCCACCACATCTCCGAGGTGTTCACCCGCGACGAGCAGCGGAAGGAGGCAGTCGGCCATGGCGGTTGACCAGCCCGTCCCCACGGCACAGGCGCTCTCGGGCGACCAGTCCCGCATCCACGACATCGGTTACCGCGGCTACGACGGCCCCCGCCTCGGCCGCGCCTACGCGCGCCGCTCGCTGTACTCGCAGTCCCTGCGCGGCGCCTACGGCCTCGGCCGCTCGGCCAAGTCCAAGGTGCTGCCGATGCTGCTCTTCGCGGTGATGTGCGTGCCGGCCGCCATCATGGTCGCCGTCGCGGTCACCACCAAGGCGCACGACCTGCCGGTCCCCTACAGCCGGTACGCGATCATCATGCAGGCCGTGATCAGCCTGTACGTCGCCTCCCAGGCGCCGCAGTCCGTCTCCCGCGACCTGCGCTTCAAGACGGTCCCGCTGTACTTCTCACGGCCCATCGAGACCGCCGACTACGTGCTCGCCAAGTTCGCGGCGCTCGCCTCGGCCCTGTTCATCCTCACCGGCGGCCCACTGCTCGTGCTCTTCGTGGGTTCGCTGCTCGCCAAGATGGGGGTGGCCCACCAGAGCGAGAAGTTCGGCGAGGGACTGGTCACGGTGGTCCTGCTCTCCCTGCTGTTCGCCGGGATCGGCCTGGTCATCGCCGCCGTCACCCCGCGCCGCGGCTTCGGTATCGCCGCCGTCATCGCCGTCATGACCATCTCCTACGGCGCCGTCTCCACCCTCCAGGCCATCGCCGACTCCCAGGGCGACAGCGGCTCGGTGCCGTGGATCGGGCTGTTCTCCCCGGTCACCCTGATCGACGGCCTCCAGTCGGCGCTGCTCGGCGGCACCTCGTCGTTCCCCGGCGGCGTCGGGCCGTCCACCGGCGAGGGCTTCGTCTACCTGATCGTCGTCCTCGGCCTCGTGGCCGCGAGCTACGGCCTCCTGCTGCGCCGCTACAAGAAGGTGGGCCTGTGACCGCCCTCCCGTCGCCCGCCACCACCCTTTCAAGGAACGGGCTGCGCCCATGAGCACACTTTCGATCGACCACGTGTCCCGCTGGTTCGGCAACGTGGTCGCCGTCAACGACATCACCATGACCATCGGCCCCGGTGTCACCGGCCTCCTCGGTCCCAACGGCGCCGGAAAATCCACCCTCATCAACATGATGGGCGGCTTCCTCGCCCCCTCCACCGGCACCGTCACCCTCGACGGCCGGCCGGTGTGGCGCAACGAAGCGGTCTACCGGCACATCGGCATCGTCCCCGAGCGCGAGGCGATGTACGACTTCCTCACCGGCCGTGAATTCGTCGTAGCCAACGCCGAGCTGCACGGTCTGGGAGCCAAGGCAGCCCAGCGTGCCCTGGCCACCGTGGAGATGGAGCACGCCCAGGACCGGAAGATCTCCACCTACTCCAAGGGCATGCGCCAGCGCGTGAAGATGGCGTCCGCGCTCGTCCACGACCCCTCGCTGCTGCTCCTCGACGAGCCGTTCAACGGCATGGACCCGCGCCAGCGGCTGCAGTTGATGGAGCTGCTGCGCGCGATGGGCGACGAGGGCCGCACGGTGCTGTTCTCCTCGCACATCCTGGAGGAGGTCGAGCAGCTCGCCCGGCACATCGAGGTCGTCGTCGCCGGACGGCATGCGGCCAGCGGCGACTTCCGCAGGATCCGTCGCCTGATGACCGACCGCCCGCACCGCTACCTGGTCCGCTCCAGTGACGACCGCGCCCTCGCGGCCGCCCTGATCGCCGACCCGTCCACCGCGGGCATCGAGGTCGACGCCGTCGAGGGCGGGCTGGCCGTCCAGGCCGTCGACTTCGGCCGCTTCACCGCGCTGCTGCCCAAGGTCGCCAGTGACCGGGGCATCCGGCTCCTCACGGTCTCGCCCTCGGACGAGTCCCTGGAGTCCGTCTTCTCGTATCTCGTCGCGGCGTAGGAGGCCGAAGATGTACGACCCCACAGTCGCCCGGCTCACCTACCGGGCCCTGCTCGGCCGCCGCCGGGCCCTCGTCCTCGGCGCGCTGCCCCTGCTGCTCATCGTGATCTCGGTGGCCGTGCGCCTGCTGACCGGTGCCGACGACCAGGTCGCCGCCGACGTGCTCGGCGGGTTCGCGCTCGCCACCATGGTGCCGATCATCGGTGTCATCGCGGGCACCGGCGCGATCGGGCCGGAGATCGACGACGGCTCCGTGGTCTACCTGCTGTCCAAGCCGCTGAAGCGGCCGACGATCATCTTCACCAAGCTGATCGTAGCCATCGCGGTGACCATGGTGTTCTCCGCGCTGCCCACCCTGATCGCGGGCCTGGTCCTCAACGGCAACGGCCAGCAGGTCGCCGTCGCCTACACGGTCGCCGCGCTCGTCGCGTCCATCGCCTACTCGGCGCTGTTCCTGCTGCTCGGCACGGTCTCGCGGCACGCGGTGGTCTTCGGCCTGGTCTACGCCCTGGTGTGGGAGGCGCTGTTCGGCTCCCTGGTCTCCGGCGCCCGCACCCTCAGCGTCCAGCAGTGGTCGCTCGCGGTCGCCCACAAGGTGGTCGGCAGCAACCTGATCACCTCGGACGTCGGCCTCCCCGCGGCCACCGCCCTCCTGGTCGCCGTGACGGTCGCCGCGACCTGGTACGCGGGACAGCGCCTGCGCGCCCTCACCTTGGCGGGCGAGGAGTAGCAGCCGCTTTGACGGGGACCTCATCCCCCTCGGGGCACACTGACGGCATCGGGAGTACGGCGAGGAGGACGCCATGGCACAGGAGCAGCCGGCCGGGGACGGCGAGGCCGCGCCCGACCCGTGGGACGGCGTCGAACTGGACGAGGACTTCGTCCGGGCCGCCGGGACCTCCGAGCCGTCCGCCCGGGCCCGGATGCTCGCCGCCCGCTGGCGGGCCGAGCGGCCCGAGCCCCAGCCGTGGCGGGCCGACAAGCCGCCCGCGGGCTGGTTCTTCAGCCGCTCGCGGCGGCGCCGGCGCAGGGGTTAATTCACTGGCGCCGGGCTTCTCGGCGGGGGCACAGTAAGCGAGCTGACGCCGGGTTCACGGAGCCCGGCGCGCCCCCGTACCGGGAGCGGAGCCGGACGACGTCATGTCCGGCTTCCGTCAGGGCGGTTCCGGGCGGGCTCCGGTGCGGTCACCGCACCGTCGAGCCCGCTCCCGCACGGGGACCGCCCGGGGCGGCCGCTTCGAGCACGCGATGTCGCTCTCGCGTGGGCCGCCCACCCGGAGAACCGGCCGTGAGGCGGGGCACGACCGAGTCGTGTCCCGCCTCTCAGCCGAGCAGTCGCTCCAGTACCAGCGCGATGCCGTCCTCCTCGTTGGAGGCGGTCACCTCGCCGGCCACGGCCTTGAGTTCGTCATGGGCGTTGGCCATGGCCACGCCGTGCGCGGCCCAGGCGAACATCGGCACGTCGTTCGGCATGTCACCGAAGGCGATGGTGTCGGCCGCCTTCAGCTTCAGCCGCCGCGCCGCCAGCGACAGACCCGTCGCCTTGGACAGCCCGAGCGGCAGCAGCTCCACGATGCCCTCGCCCGCCATGACGACGGTGACGAAACCGCCCGCCGCGCGCGAGGCCGCGTCCGCCAGCTCGTCCGTGGTCAGCGTCGGATGCTGGATGTAGATCTTGTTCAGCGGGGCTTCCCACAGGTCGGCCGCGTTCGTGAACGCCTTGGCCGGCAGGCTGCCGCCGACCGCGTAGCCGGGGCCCACCAGGACCTCGCCGTCCAGTCCGTCCCGGCCGGCCGCCAGGTACAGCGGACCCACTTCGGCCTCGATCTTGGCCAGGGCGACGCCTGCCAGCTGCCGGTCCAGCGTCACCGAGGTCAGCAGCCGGTGCCGGCCGGCGTCGTAGACCTGGGCGCCCTGGCCGCAGACGGCGAGGCCCTGGTAACCGAGGTCGTCCAGTATGTGCCGGGTCCAGGGGACCGCCCGGCCGGTGACGACGATGTGCGCGGCGCCCGCGGCCGTGGCGGCGGCGAGCGCCTCACGGGTGCGCGGCGAGATCGTCTCGTCGCCGCGCAGCAGCGTGCCGTCCAGATCGGTGGCGACCAGGCCGTAGGGGAAGGGGTTGCTCACTTGGCGACCGGCTCCAGGAATTCCCGTCCTCCCAGGTAGGGGCGCAGGACCTCGGGGACACGGACCGAGCCGTCGGGCTGCTGGTGGTTCTCCAGGATCGCCACGATGGTGCGCGGTACGGCGCACAGCGTGCCGTTGAGCGTGGCCAGCGGGCGGACCTGCTTGCCGTCGCGCATCCGGATCTGCAGCCGGCGGGACTGGTACTCGGTGCAGTCCGAGGTCGACGTCAGCTCGCGGTACTTGCCCTGGGTCGGGATCCACGCCTCGCAGTCGAACTTGCGGGCGGCGGAGGAGCCCAGGTCACCGGTGGCGACGTCGATCACGCGGAACGGCAGCTCCAGCGAGGTCAGCCACTGCTTCTCCCAGTCCAGCAGGCGCTGGTGCTCCGCCTCGGCGTCCTCCGGTGCGACGTAGGAGAACATCTCCACCTTGTCGAACTGGTGGACCCGGAAGATGCCACGGGTGTCCTTGCCGTGCGAACCGGCCTCACGGCGGAAGCAGGGGGAGAACCCGGCATAGCGCAGCGGCAGCCGGTCCGCGTCGATGATCTCGTCCATGTGGTACGCGGCGAGCGCCACCTCGGAGGTGCCGACCAGGTAGAGGTCGTCCTTGTCCAGGTGGTACACGTCCTGCGCGGCCTGGCCGAGGAAGCCGGTGCCCGCCATGGACTGGGGGCGCACCAGTGCCGGGGTCAGCATCGGGGTGAAGCCGGCCGCGGTGGCCTGCGCGATGGCCGCGTTGACCAGGGCCAGCTCCAGCAGGGCGCCGGCACCGGTGAGGAAGTAGAAGCGGGAGCCGGAGACCTTGGCGCCGCGCTCGGTGTCGATCGCGCCGAGGATCTGGCCGAGTTCGAGATGGTCCTTGGGCGCGAAGCCCTCGGCGTCGAAGTCGCGGATCTCGCCGTGCGTCTCCAGGGTGACGAAGTCCTCCTCGCCACCGACCGGCACGGCGGGGTGGACGAGGTTGCCGAGCCCGAGCAGCAGGCGCTGGGTCTCCGCGTCGGCCTCGTCGCGTTCGGCGTCGGCCGCCTTGACCTCGGCCTTGAGCCGCTCGGCACGGCTGAGCAGCTCGGCCCGCTCCTCGGGGGTGGACTTGGGGATCAGCTTGCCGAGCTGCTTCTGCTCGGCCCGCAGCTCGTCGAAGCGGACACCCGATGACCTGCGCCGCTCGTCGGCGGACAGGAGGGAGTCGACGAGCGCGACGTCCTCTCCACGAGCACGCTGGGAGGCGCGCACACGGTCAGGGTCCTCACGAAGCAGGCGAAGGTCAATCACAGGCCCAAGGCTACCGGTGCCCGCGCGGCGGCCGGGACCCGTATGCCCGGGGTGGCGGGACGCGACCGGACTCCCTTGCGGGGGCGGGCACTTGGGGAGGCGGCCGGGCCCGTCGTCGTCCACAGGGATTCACATCCCGGGAAAAGTTATCCACAGGCTGTGTGGAGTGACTGTGGATTTCGGAATTGATCATTCCGAGTTCAGGGCATCTCCAAGGAATTCCCGGTTCAAACTCCCGCTACAGGCCCTTTCGGATGGAAAGTACTCACTCTAAAAGATGAATCAAAGGAAACGGGTGGGCGAAGGGTGATCCAGGCTGGGCTGAATGGGCCGGAGCGCTGTGAACCGATTTGTCGACCAGGTGGGCCTTGTTGTCGACTTGTCCCCAGGCAGAGAAGCGAGCCTGTGGATAACTTCTGTGGATAACGCAGAGCTCTAGAAACGGCCGTCCTGGCAGCGGGTCACCCAGTCGGACGCCGCCAGGAACTCCTGGTCGGACGTGCCCGGCTGGAGGGGCCGCGCCTGGCCCGGCGTGATGTCGGCACGGGGATAGGAACCCAGGAACCGCACCTGGAGACAGACCCGCTTCAGTCCCATCAGCGCCTCCGCCATCCGCCGGTCGGAGATGTGCCCCTCGGCGTCCACACAGAAGCAGTAGTTCCCGATGCCCTCGCCGGTCGGACGGGACTGGAGCAGCATCAGGTTGATACCGCGGGTGGCGAACTCGTCGATCAGATCGCGCAGGGCGCCGGGGTGGTCATCCCGCTGCCAGAGAACCACCGAGGTCTTGTCGGCGCCGGTCGGCGCGGCGGGCCGGGCGGGCCTGCCCACCAGCACGAACCGGGTCTGCGCGTTCTCCGCGTCGTGGATGTCGGTCTCCAGCGGCACCAGGCCGTACCGCGCCGCCGCGAACTCGCCCGCGAAGGCCGCGTCGTACCGGCCCTCCTGGACCAGCCGGGCGCCGTCCGCGTTGGAGGCGGCCGACTCCCACAGGGCGTCGGGGAGGTGGGCGCGCAGCCAGTTGCGGACCTGCGGCTGGGCGGCGGGGTGGGCGGTGACCGTCTTGATGTCGGCCAGCCCGGTGCCCGGCCGGACCAGCAGCGCGAAGGTGATCGACAGCAGTACCTCGCGGTAGATCGTGAGCGGCTCGCCCGCGACCAGCTCGTCCAGGGTGGTGGTGATCCCGCCCTCGACCGAGTTCTCGATCGGCACGAACGCTGCCTCCGCCTCACCGGTACGCACCGCGTCGAGCGCGGACTGCACCGAGACGTACGGGATCAGCTCGCGGGTGGCGGCCTCCGGGAGAGTACGCAGGGCGACTTCGGTGAAGGTGCCTTCGGGACCGAGATACGCGTAGCTCGCTGGCATGCCCTCACCCTAATGGCCCTGAGGGGACCCGGCCCGGCCGTCTCATGGCTGCCACCCTTCCGAGTGGCTCGGGTCCCGGAGCCTGCGGAAGAGGCGTCCGCGGTGCCTGCTCATCCCTCCAGCAGCCGCTGCCCCACGTACTCGCCCTGCGCCGCGCCTCCCGGCACCGCGAACAGCCCGCTCGCCTCGTGCCGCAGGTACCGCGACAGCGCGTCGCCCCGGTCGAGCTTGCGCTGCACCGGCACGAAGCCGCGCAGGGGGTCGGCCTGCCAGCAGATGAACAGCAGCCCAGCGTCGGGGGTGCCGTCCGCGTCGTAGCCGTCATGGAAGGAGAACGGGCGGCGCAGCATCGCGGCCCCGCCGTTCTGGTCGGGCCGGGTGATCCGGGCGTGCGCGTTGAGCGGGACGACGTACTCGCCCCTCGCGTCCGCCTTCTCCAGGTCCATCGGCGTGGTCTCGTGGCCCCCGGACAGTGGAGCGCCGTCCGACTTGCGGCGGCCGATGACCGCCTCCTGCTCCGGGCGCGCCAGTTTCTCCCAGTCGTCCAGCAGCATGCGGATGCGGCGGACGACGGCGTAGGAGCCGTTCGCCATCCAGGCGGGCTCGCCCGAGGCGGGCACGAAGATCCGCCGGTCGAAGTCCGGCTCGGCGGGCCTGGGATTGCGGGTGCCGTCGATCTGGCCCATGAGGTTGCGCGTGGTCAGGGCGTGCGTGGTGGTGCCGGGGGAGCGGTTGAAGCCGTTCATCTGCCAGCGGACCCGCGCCGCGTCGCCCGCCTCCTTCTGCACGGTGCGCAGCGCGTGGAAGGCGACCAGCGCGTCATTGGCGCCGATCTGCACCCAGAGGTCGCCCTCGCCGCGCTTCTTGTCGAGGTGGTCGGCGGAGAAGTCGGGCAGCGGGTCCAGCGCGGCCGGCCTCTGCTTCTCCAGCCCGGTACGGGCGAAGAAGCTGTGCCCGAACCCGAAGGTGACGGTCAGCGAGGAGGGTCCGGCGTCGCGGGCGACGTCGGTGTCCTCGTGCGGGGCCGCCTCGCCCGCCATCAGCCGCTCGGCCGCCGCCGACCAGCGGCGCAGCAGGGCCGCCGCCTCCTTGCGGCCCGCGCCCGGCCTCAGGTCGAAGGCGACGAGGTGGCCGTGGGCCTGGAGCGCGTCGGTGATGCCGGGCTGATGTTTCCCGTGAAACATCGCGCGGTCCGTGCCGATCGAGGTGAGCGGCGTGGACGGGGCGGGTGCGGCGGCGTAGCCGAGGGCGCCGCCCGCCGCACCGAGGACGAGGCCGGTGGCCCCGGCGGTGCCGAGCAGGGCGCGCCGGGAGACACCGCGGCCCGGTTCGGGGGCGGGCGTCGCGGTTTCGGGGGTGCGGGCCTGGGGGACGGACGGTTCGGGCATGGTGCGGTTCAGCCGATCTTCGCGTTCTTGGAGACGGTCACCTGGTCGATGTCGGAGGTCCGTACGGTGACGGCGACCTCCCAGTCTCCCGCCATGGGGACCTGGACACCGCTGGCCGCCCAGTGGCCGGTGGTGATGCGTTCCGGGGCCACCGGGAGCGGACCGATCTGCTTGGCCTTCAGGGTGAGGGCGACCTTCACCTCGGGGATGTCGTACGGGCGGCCGTCGGGCCGCTGGACGTACAGATGCATCTCGTTGGTGCCGACCCGGGCGGGATCGATGTCGATCCGGACCAGGCCCTTGCCGTTCGCGCCGCCGGTGTCGAAGGGCATGTCCAGAGTGAGGGCGCCGGAGGTGTCGGCCGGGGAGCTCGCGGCCGGCGCGGTGGCCGCCCTGGCCTCCTGCTCGGTGCGGCCCGGCTCGGTCTGCGTGAGCGCGGTGGTCACCGCGAGCAGCACGACGGCGACCCCCGCCTCCGCCAGCACCGACCGGCGCAGCCCGGCCCGGCTCGGATCGGCATCCCGCGCCCGCTTGCGCCGCGCGGTCTCGACGGCGGCCCGCTGCCGGGCGAGCTGCGCGGCCCGCCCGGGGTCGGCGGGCCCGGCGTCGGCCCGCCCGGCGCCGCTGGGGCCGGTGGCCGCGGCGGACGCCGCGCCCTCCCCGGCCCGCTCGGCTCCGCCGGCCTCTGCGGTCGCGGCACCGGATGGCACGCCGGCCACGTGGGGCGTCTGCTCCCGCTCCTCGGCCCGCGGAGCGTCTCCGGTTGCCCCGGACCCGTCCTCGGAGCCGGCCGTGCCCCGGTCCGCCAGCCTCCCCGTCCACCGCCGTGAGATCCACGCCAGTCCCACCATGACGGCCACGAGCCCCAGCTTGACCAGCAGCAACTGCCCGTACCGGGTGTCGGTGAAGGCCGACCAGGAGCCGAGCTGACGCCAGGACTGGTAGACGCCCGTGGCGACCAGGGCCACGACGGAACCGAAGGCGAGCCGGGAGAAGCGCCGCACGGCGTCCGTGCCGAGCGGGGTGTCGGCGGGGGCCCGGTACAGGGCGACGAGCAGCGCGGTCAGCCCGCCGAACCAGCAGGCGACGGCGAGGAGGTGCACGATGTCGACCGGCATGGCCACACCCGGCTGGAGCCCGGTGGACGCGTGCTCGGCCATCGCCCAGCTCGCCGCGAGTCCGGCCCCGACGACGATCCCGCCGATGGCGAGCCCGAAGCCCAGGTCCCGCCGTTCGGCGGCCGCCTCCTCGTCGGTCCCCTCCTCCTCTTCCCGACGGGCGTACGCACCGAACAGCACCGCGACGAACAGCGCGGCGGCGGCGAGCAGCAGCAGCCGGGAGACCAGCGCCGCCCCGGTCTTGGTCTGGAGCACCTGCCCCAGCAGATCGAGGTCGAGGACGTCCCCGAGCCTGCCCGAGGAGGTGTACGAGCCCCGGAGCAGCAGCAGCCCGAGCGTGGCCGCGGTGAGCGTCAGCCATCCTCCGACCACGAGCCGCTGCAGCGCCCGTACCCCGGCGCCCTGCCGCCAGCAGGCCAGCACGAAGGCGGCGCCGCCTGCCAGCACGATGAACCCCGCGTAGGACAGGTACCGCCCGACGGAGTACAGCGCGCCCACGGCCCCGCCGCCCGCGCCCGCCCCCGTGCCGGAGACGACCGTGCGCGAGGGCGCGCCGATGGAGAAGGTGTAGGCCCCGGCGACGGGGTGGCTGTCGGCCGAGACGACCTGGTAGGCGACGGTGTACGTGCCGTCGGCCAGCCCGGCGCGCAGCCGGACCGCGTACGTGGTGCCGCTGACGTTCGCCGGTCTGCCGGACTGCACCGGCTTGCCCTTGGGGTCTAGGACGCGCAGCGAGTCGTCGCCCATCGCCACCTGCTCGGAGAAGGTGAGCGAGACCTGGGCGGGCGCCCGGTCGACCACCACCCCCTGCGCGGGGTCGCTGCCGGTCAGCGCGGCGTGCGCGGAGGCGGGCGCGGCACCCGCGAACAGCGTGCCGGTGACGGCGAGGAGCAGCAGTACCAGGGTGCGCAGCCGGGGGGTGATGGTCCGCGTCAAGGTGGTCCCTCCCTCAGTGTCCGGTCGACGGGTTGTACGTGGCGGACCGCACCGGCATCTCGACGGTGAGCGGGCCGGACCGGGCGAAGCCCAGCTTGAGCCTGATGGTCTGGCCCTGGCGCGGCTTCTGCTTGAGCTGCTCGAACATCAGGTGGTTGCCGCCGCTCCTGAAGACGAGCCGGCCGTGGGCGGGTACCGCGAAGGAGGTGCGCTCGGCCATGGTGCCGCCGCTGGTGCTGTGCATGGTGACCCGGCCGATGTCGCTGCTCACCGAGGTCAGCTCGTCCTGCTCACCGCCCCTGTTGGTGACGGTGAGGAAGCCAGCGGCCATGTCGGCGGCGACCGGCTGGGGCATGTAGGTGGCGCTCACCGACAACTCGGGCTCGTCGGCTCCCTGTCCGGAGCCGCATCCCGCGAGGGCGAGGGCGGCGGCGAGTGCGGTGACGGGCAGTGCGGCGCGCTTCACGGCTTCGCTCCGCGTACGAGCTCGGGCAGGTCCTTGGTCCAGTCGTCGACGGTGGCCTCCTCGCCGTAGAGGACGTAGCCGCCGTTCGTCTTCGGGGAGAAGGCGATGACCTGGGTGCCGTGGACGGAGACGGTCTTGCCGTTCTTGTCCTTGCTGGTCGGCTCCACGGAGATGCCGAGCGAGCGGGCGCCCGCCTGGATGGCGGGGAAGTCGCCGGTCAGGCCGGTGAAGCGCGGATCGATGCTCTTGAGCCAGGTGCCCAGCTCGGCCGGGGTGTCGCGGCCGGGGTCCGTGGTGACGAAGACGACCCGCAGGTCGTCCTGCTCGGCCTTGGGCAGCGCCTTCATGGCGACGGCGATGTTGCTCATCGTCGTGGGGCACACGTCGGGGCAGTGGGTGTAGCCGAAGTAGACGAGTGTCGGGTGGCCCTTGGTCTCGGCCCGCAGGTCGTACTTCTCGCCGTGGGTGTCGGTGAGGACCAGGTCCGGCTTGGCGAACGGCTGGTCGAGGACGGTGGCGGCCTTGCCGGAGCCGCCTTCCTCGGAGACCACGGAGACGGGAGAGGAGGAGGAGTCGTCACCGCTGCCGCAGGCGGACAGGGTGAGGGCGGCGGCAGCCAGCAGCGCGGCCGCGGCCAGGGTCTTCTTGCGCGGAGAAAGCATGGAGAGATGTCCCAGGGGGTCGAGAACTCCCGCGCGCACCGGGGCCGTACCGGGTGGTCACGGCCCCGGTGCGCGCGGTTCAGATGAGGTCAGGCGGTGCGGCGGCGGCCCATGAGGACCCCGTAGGCCACGCCGGCGACACCGATCACGATGCCGACGATGCCCAGCACCCGGGCGGTGGTGTCGGTGCCGCCGTCGGGGTCGGCGGCGGCCTGCTGGTGGGCGTCGTCCTTGTCGCCGCCCTTGGCGTCGTCGGCTGCGGCCGCCGAGCCGTGGTGGTCGTCGGTCGCGGCGGACAGCGCCAGCGTCGGGGCCGGGTTCTCCGGCTCGTCCTGGCCCTCCTGCGGCACCTCGATCCAGCGGACGACCTCCTTGTCGGAGTACGTCTGGATCGCCTTGAAGACGATCTGGTCGGTGTCCTCGGGCAGCGCACCCAGGGAGAGCGGGAACTTCTGGAAGTAGCCCGGCTCGATGCCCTTGCCGTCGGCGGTCCAGGTGACCTTGGTGACGGCCTCGCCGATCTTCTCGCCGTGCATGGTCAGCGGCTTGTCCAGCTTGGACTTGGTCACCTTCACGCTCCAGCCCGGCACCGGCTGCGGCATGACGGAGGCCAGCGGGTGGTCGGCGGGGAGGTTGACCTCGAGCTTGGTGGTGGAGGCGTCGTCGCGCTCGTTGGGCACCTTGAAGTCGACGGTGGCGTAGCCGCCCTTGGCCGCGGTGCCCTCCGGCTGCACGGAGACGTGCGCGAAGGCGGGGACCGACACGGCGAGGACGGTCGCGCCCGCCACGGCGACGGCGGCGGTGACACGGGAGGCGGTACGGGAGATCTGCATGCTGGGGAAACTCCGCTCTTGAGCGAGATCCGGTGCTGAGCCCGGTGACGGTGAGGGGTGCGCGGGGCGCGCGGGAAGCGGCGCACGCGCGTGTGCCGCACGACGGCGTCCCCTCCCCTCCTCGTACGTACGGGAGCGGTGGTCGCGTCAGGCGGCGAGGCGGAACGCGCCGGCGGGCGGGCCGCGCCGGATCACCGAGTGCTGGAGCGCGGCGGCCTGCGGGACCGGCGGCTCGTCCCGCTCGGTGCGGCGCAGGCGCGGGGCGGGCCCGGCCGCGGGCATCAGCCCGGCGTACAGGGCGCGGGTCAGCGCGAGCGCGGCACGCAGGGAGCGCACGAGCGCGCCCTCGGCGACCCCGTGCGTCGACAGCTCGACCAGCCGCAGAACGGCCAGATCACCCCGGCGCAGCAGCCAGCCCAGGGCCAGCGCGGCGAGGAGGTGGCCGAGAAGCATCGGCAGCGAGAGCAGCGAGAGGGCCGACGGCACCGGGCCGGCCGGGGAGCCGGCCGTGTCCGGGACGTGCGGGCCGGCCGCCGGGTACCCGGTGAGGCGGCCCGAGGCGTCGATGAGGCGGGCGTCGAGCAGCAGGCGGTAGGCATGGCCGGGGGTGAGAGTGGCCGGGCCGGACCCGCACAGCAGCTGGGCGGCGCGCTGGACCATCGCGTCGTCGGCCGCGCCGGAGTGCGCGCCGCCCATGGACGCCATGGGCTGCGCGGTGTGCTGGCCGAGGCCGAACAGCGTGTGCAGGGCGACCTGGCCGAGGGCGAGCAGGGCCGCGATGGCGGGCACCGAGCGGGCCCGTCCGGCGAGCGGCGCCATGACCAGCAGGGATCCGGCGAACCCGGCGCCCAGCGTCCACAGCGGGACGTTCGCGCAGGAGGCCGTGGTGTGCCCGGCGGCGGCCAGCACGACACAGACCGCGGCGAAGACCGCGGCCCGCAGCAGCCGGACGCGGGGTCCGGGTCGCGCCGTGCGCGGACGAGGGGCACTCATGGCGGGGCTCATCATCGCACTGCGGCCGCGGCATCCCCGAGGCAGGGCCGCGGGATCACGCCACGGGGGCGCGCGCAGCGCGGAGGCGGTCACGTGCCTTACCCCGATTCGTCCCGGCGCACATCGACCAGATGGGCGGCATCACGTCACCCGAGGGCTTACGGGCGCCCACGCGCGGCAATAGGTAACGGTATGTCGAGCCGCGGCCGGGAGGCTGGAGCATGAGCATCTGGTGGTCACTCCATCTGCGCCGCGATGCCGCGAGCGTCCCGCTCGCCCGCCGCCTGCTGATCGGCACGATGGAGACGGCCGGTGTCGATCCCGACGTCTCCTACGACATCTCCGTGGCCCTCACCGAGGCGTGCGCCAACGCCGTGGAACACGGCGGGTCCGCCTGCGGGGAGCAGGCGCAGGCGTACCGGGTGACCGCCTATCTGGACGGCGAGAAGTGCCGCATCGAGGTGGCCGACTCGGGCCCCGGTGTCGCGCCCGCCCCGGCCCTGGGCATCCGGATGGCCCGCGTGGACGCCGAGGACGGCCGGGGCCTGTGTCTGATCCGGGAGCTGGCCGACCACGTCCACGTCGGCGGGCGGCCGGGCCGCGCCGGTACCGTGGTCAGCTTCGACAAGATCCTGAAGTGGAAGAAGGACCCCTCGCTGCTCACCGCGTGAGGGGTCCTTCACCGAGCGGAGGGGGCCGGGATGCCCGGCCCCTTCGCCGTGTCGTCAGCCCTTGAGCGTCGCCATCCACGCCTCGACGTCCTCGGAGCGCCGCGGCAGGCCCGCGGACAGGTTCCGGTTGCCCTCGGCGGTGACGAGGATGTCGTCCTCGATCCGGACGCCGATGCCCCGGTACTCCTCGGGCACCGTCAGGTCGTCGGCCTGGAAGTACAGGCCGGGCTCGACGGTGAGGACCATGCCGGGCTCCAGCGTGCCGTCGACGTACGCCTCGGTGCGGGCGACCGCGCAGTCGTGCACGTCCATGCCCAGCATGTGGCCGGTGCCGTGCAGGGTCCAGCGGCGCTGCAGGCCCAGCTCCAGGACGCGCTCGACCGGGCCCTCGACCAGGCCCCACTCGACCAGCTTCTCGGTGAGCACGCGCTGGGCGGCGTCGTGGAAGTCACGGAACTTGGCGCCGGGCCTCACCGCGGCGATGCCGGCCTCCTGGGCCTCGTACACCGCGTCGTAGATCTTGCGCTGGAGGTCGGTGTAGGTGCCGTCGACCGGGAGGGTGCGGGTGACGTCGGCGGTGTAGAGGGTGTGGGTCTCCACGCCGGCGTCGAGCAGCAGCAGGTCGCCGGAGCGGACCGGGCCGTCGTTGCGCACCCAGTGCAGGGTGCAGGCGTGGGCGCCGGAGGCGCAGATCGAGCCGTAGCCGATGTCGTTGCCCTCCACGCGCGCGCGGAGGAAGAAGGTGCCCTCGATGTAGCGCTCCGAGGTGGCCTCGGCCTTGTCGAGGACCTTCACCACGTCCTCGAAGCCGCGCACGGTGGAGTCGACGGCCTTCTGCAGTTCGCCGATCTCGAACTCGTCCTTGACCAGACGGGCCTCGGAGAGGAAGACGCGCAGCTCCTCGTCGCGCTCGGCGGTGACCTTGTCGGTCAGGGCCGCCTCGACAGCGGCGTCGTGACCGCGCACCACGCGCACCGGGCCGGTGGCCTCGCGCAGCGTGTCGGCCAGCTCGCGCACGTCGGCGGCCGGGATGCCGTACAGCGCCTCGGACTCGGTCAGCGAGTGGCGGCGGCCGACCCACAGCTCGCCCTGGCCGGAGAGCCAGAACTCGCCGTTCTCCCGGTCGGAGCGGGGCAGCAGGTAGACGGTCGCGCGGTGGCCGTCGGCGGCGGGCTCCAGGACCAGGACGCCGTCCTCGGTCTGGTTGCCGGTGAGGTAGGCGTACTCGGTGGCCGCGCGGAAGGCGTACTCGGTGTCGTTCGAGCGGGTCTTCAGGTTGCCGGCGGGGATCACCAGACGCTCGCCGGGGAAACGGGCGGACAGCGCGGCGCGGCGGCGCGCGGTGTCGGCGGCCTGCGGGATCGGCGCCAGATCACGCAGCTCGGTGTCGGCCCAGCCGGAGCGCATGTTCTCCGCCAGCTCGTCGGTGACACCGGGGTAGAGGCCGTTCTTGCGCTGCTTGATGGGCTCCTCGGCCTCGGTGGCCTCGTCGGGAACGGCCGGGTTGAGCTCGTCGGACACTGATCCTCCTCGGTACGGCGTGTGATCTCCCCCGGGGGGCACGCGGTGCTCGCGTCCGTGCCCGAGCAGGGGTGCCCCCATCATCGTACGTTCGTACCGAAACCGGACCGGCCGTGCCCGCCCGTGCTCAGTCGAAGCGGGCCGCCAGCAGCACCACGTCCTCGTCGGCGGCGGTGCCGTCCTCCGGCAGGAGCGTGGCGAGGACGTGGTCGGCGACGGCGCCGGGATCGCCGCGCAGGACGCGCGGCACGCCCGCCGCGGCCGCGTGCAGCCGGGCGAAGGCACGGTCCGTGGCCTCACCGGTGCGGCGCAGCAGTCCGTCGGTGTAGAGGAGAACCGTCTCTCCCGGCCGGACACCGAACTCCACGCTGGGCGCCTCCCAGCAGGCGAGCATGCCGAGCGGGGCGGACAGCGAGGTCTCGGCGTACTCGGTGCGGCGCTCCCCGGTGAGCAGCGGCGGGCTGTGCCCGGCACCGGCCAGGGTGACCCGGCGGGTGGCGGGCTGGCAGTAGGCGAACAGGGCGGTGGCCGAGCGGGCGGGCTCGGTGAGCCTGAGCAGCAGCTCCAGGTCGGAGAGGACGGCGACCGGGTCCTCGCCCTCCATCACGGCGTACGCCCGCAGCGAGGCACGGAGCCGGCCCATCGCCGCGACGGCCCCCGGACCGCTGCCGGTGACGGAGCCGACGGAGAGGCCGAGGGCGGCGTCGGGCAGCGGCAGGGCGTCGTACCAGTCGCCGCCGCCGTGCCGGCCGGCGCGGTGCCGGACGGCTAGCTGGACGCCGGGGACGCGGGGGAGCCGGGAGGGGAGCAGTTCCTCGGTGAGGGCGGCGGTGTGCAGGCGGGCGCGCTCCACCTCCACCAGCAGCGCGAGATGCTCGGTGGCCTGGCGGAGGTAGAGCGCGATCAGATGTCTGTGGTGTTCGTCGGGGGCCGCCGGCTCGTCGTAGAGCCAGACGGCGGCGCCGAGGCGGGCGCTGTCGGTGGCCAGCGGCAGGACGTGGCTGGCCGCGTAGCCGAGGCGGGCGGCGACCTCGCGGTGCCGGGGGTCGAGGCCGGGTTCGGCGAGCAGGTCGGCGGTGCCGGTCAGCAGGGCCTCGCGCGGGACGGTCTCGAGGTGGCCGATGTCGGCGCGGCCGAGGCCGAGGCCGGCGGTGGTGCGGGGGCCGAGTCCGTCGCCGGGTTCCAGTACGACGAGACCGCGCCGGGCGCCCACGAGGGCGGCACCGGCGCGCAGCAGTTCCTCGAGTGCGGTCGCCAGAGCGGATGTCCGGCACATCCGCTCGGTCAGCTCGTGGAGGGTGGTGAGGTCGGAGACCCAGCCGGCCAGTCGGTCCTGGAGCAGGCTGCCCGGAGCCTCCGGGGCGGTCACGGGGGGCGGGGTGCCCGCCGGGGCGTCCGGTGCGGGACCGGCTTCCGGGGCAGACGGTGCGGGCGCGACAGTGTGGGCGGGAGTGGGAACTGCGGGATCGATTCCGGCCACTTTCGGAGGATGCGGAGCGTTCATGGCGTCCGGCTCTCGGACCGGTGCGTCTTGCTGAAAAGCATCGCAAACCCCCATGTGATTCTGCGCCGCCAGCAGTGTCTCCACATGTACACGCACTCGTGAGGGGATGTCCAGCATTGTCCTGCGGGGATTCCTGGTGTTGGTGGGGCGTCGGAGGGATGTCGCGGAACCCCTTGAACTACTGGCAAGTTGGCTGGAAACTGCCTCGGGTGGAGCGTCATTGCGGTCGACTGGCCCTGCTCGACGGAGCGTCACCACGGTCGTGCGGGGTACGTACTCGAGAGAAGTCAAGGGGTGGCCACAGGCCGCCCGGAACCTGGCGAAGGACCCGGACGTCATAACCACCGACGACCGAGCCCCATCCTCCCGTGGCGGAGGCGGAGAGAAACACGCGCGACGGCAAAACGCCAGACTTCGCCACCCCCGTGCCATGTCCGTGCTCCAGAAGAACCGCACGTCTGAAGAACCGCACGTCGGACGCGGCCGTTGTTCCATCCCTGGGGGTTCCCCCGCCGTGCGCGGGGGCGTGATGCGCCAACAGGTACGCACAGTGAAGTGATCCACACATGTTGTGATGTCCACGGTGTTGCCAGCGGTGCAACGGAAAGGAGCGAGCGCTCATGCGCGAGATCCTCGGAAGCCGAAGCGGCCTTCCGCCCCGGCGGGGCGACGACGGCCCGGCGCTGATCGACGCGGCCTCGACCTTCGCGGCGACGTGGCGGTGGCCGGTACTTCCGGGCACCGCCGCCGATCCGCAGGGCCCGGCCGGCTGCTCCTGCCCCGACCCGGCGTGCACGGTGCCCGGCGCCCACCCCGGTGACCCCGATCTGCTCGCGGCCACCACCGACGCCCGCATGGTGCGCTGGTGGTGGACCAGCCGGCCGGACGCGCCGATCGTCCTCGCCACCGGCGGCCGGGCCCCCTGCGCGGTCAGCCTGCCCGCCGGGGCCGGTGCCCGCGCGCTCGCGCTGCTGGACCGGCGCGGGATGCGGCTCGGCCCGGTCGTCGCCGCCCCGCACCGCTGGGCCATCCTCGTGAAGCCCTACTCCATGGAGCAGTTGGGCGAACTGCTGTACGCCAAGGACTTCGTCCCCGGCTCGCTCCGCTTCCACGGCGAGGGCGGCTACCTCGCCCTCCCGCCCTCCGTCACCGGCCAGGGCGAGGTCCGCTGGGAGCGCGCCCCGCTGCCCGGCTCCGCCTCCCCGTGGCTGCCCGACGTGGAGGCCGTGGTGGACGCCGTGGTCGAGGCCCTCACTCGTACGGGTGTGAGTGCGCCCGAGTTGTAGGGGTGTCGGGGGCGCGCGGGGCCCTCGGGCCGCGCGCGCTCGTTATCTTCCGCCCATGCTGCGAATTCACCGGCCCCGCGCGGGCGGGCCGGGAGCCGGACCGCTCCGCACCTCCGCCCTGGCGTGCCTCGTCGCGGCGGGACTGCTGCTGCCGCTGGGCGGGGCGTCGGCGGACCAGGGGGAGGACGGGGACGCGCGTGCGGATTCGGCGCCCTCCGCCCTGGAGGCCCTCGACCGGATCACGCTCACCCGCTGCGGACCCGAACTCGCCTCGCCCGACGGGCTGGAGGCGCAGACCTGTGTCCTGAGGCGGGGCGGCGAGACCTGGGCGCGGGTCTACTACCGCAACACCACCGGTGACGCCCTGGACGCCGGCCTGAGTCTGCTGGGCCCGGGCGGCCGGGCCGTGCGCACGACCTGTGCCACCGGCGCGGACGACGCGCCCGCCACCTGCGAGACCCCGCGCGAGCGCATGCGGGACGCGGAGGCCGCGTACACGGCCGTCTCCGAGTTCGCACGCGGCGCAGAGGGTCCGCTGCTGCTGCGCTCCGGCAGCAACTCCGTTGCCGAAAAGCGCAGTTGACGGTCGACCGTGGCCGATCCGACCGGACGCGGACATGGAAAGGCCCGGTTGCTGGCGACGGGGGATGCACCAGCAACCGGGCTACTGGAACGGTAACAAGAGATCGGCGGTTCGCAAATTCGGTCCGGCTTATTCGGACACGGATTCGCTTGCCACGCCTGGGAGTTGTGATATGGGTCACCCACTCCCCGGGTCCCGGGCGGGGGTCAGCTCAGGGTGACCTGCCGGTTCGTCAGGCCGCCGCGTGCTCGGCGCTCCTCGGGGGTGAGGGGCCCGGTCACCGCGAGGGCCGCGGCGAGCCGCTCGGCGAACTCGGCGGCCGGCTTCTCGATCTCCTCGGCGCCGACCCCGCTCGGCAGGTCCCACACCGGCACGGTCAGTCCGTGCGCACGGAACGAGCCGACCAGGCGGGTGCCCTCGCCCAGGCTGGAAGTGCCCGCCGCGTGCAGCCGCGCCAGGGCGTCCAGCAGGTGCTCCTCCTCGTGCGGCATGACCCAGCGCAGGTGGTTCTTCTCCGGGGTCTCGCACCAGTACGCGGCGTCCACCCCGGTCAGCTTGACGGTGGGGATCGCGGCTGAGTTGGCCCGCTCCAGCGAGGCGGCCACCTCGGGCGTCGCGTTCTCCGCGTCCGGCACCCAGAACTCGAACCCGCTGTGCACGACCGGCTCGAAGGCACCCTCGGCGTCCAGCAGGTCCTGGAGACGGGGTGCGTCCGACGCGGCGCGGCGGCCCTCCACCGGGGTGCCCGGCTCGGCCACCAGGGCCCGCTGGAGGGTGTCGGCCAGGTCGCGGCTGATGTCGCCGGAGGCGGTGTCGTTCTGCAGGCCCAGCAGCACCGAGCCGTCGTCGCGGCGCAGCGCGGGCCACGCCATCGGCAGCACGGTGGCCAGGGTGACCGAGGGGACACCCTCGGGCAGACCGTCCTTCAGGTTCAGTTCGACGGTGGCGGCCGGAACCAGCTCGCGCAGCGCCACCCAGTCACACTCGCCCGGCAGGCCCTCGAACGGGCGCTGCACCAGCTCGGTCGCCGCGTGCGCGGCCGCGCGGCCGTGGCACGCCTTGTAGCGGCGGCCGCTGCCGCAGGGGCAGGCCTCGCGGGCACCGACGACCGGAACCTCGCCCCCGTGCGGCTGCGGGCGGCTGCCCTTGGTCTGGGGTCGCTTCTTGGCCATGGTGGCTGTCTCCCGGTGACGGCTGGTCTCGTACGGGCGGGAGCCTAGCCGTTCGGGCCACGGACCACCGGAACCTGTGGACGGCGTGGAGCGGGGCGGGGTGGGATCTGTGGACGACCGGCGCTTCACGCAAGCCCGTTCAGTCCAGGCTCCCGAGCGCTTCCGTGAAGCCGAGTTCGGCCAGTGCGGCGACCGGTGCGGGGGCGGTGACGCGCGTAGCGAAGGATCCGGGCGGGGCGCCCGCATCGGGATCGTGCACGTCCGCGTGGACCACCACCCAGACCGTCACCTCGCCCGGTACGTCGTCCCGGACGCCCCAGTCGTCGGCGAGCGCGTCGATGATGCTCAGGCCCCGGCCGCCGTGCGCGGTGACCGAGGGGGTGGCCGGAGCGGGGCGGGTCGGGCCGCCGCCGTCGGTGACCTCCACGATGAGTCGCCCGCGCGGGTCGATCCGCCAGTCCGCGCGCACCGCGCCGTCCCCGGCCCGGGCGCCGCCCAGCGGGCGTCCGTGCCGGTACGCGTTGCTCAGCAGCTCCGACAGAATCAGCACGGCGTCGTCCACGACCGGTTCCGGGACCCCGCCGCCGCGCAGTTGCGCACGCATCCGGTGCCTCGCCCTCCCCACGCCGGCAGGGCCGTGAGGTACGGCCATGCCCGACGACGCGGGCACTTCCTGTGCCACCACCAACGCCACCCCCGAGACCTCCTTCGCCCCACGCAACGGGTGAATGCCCCATTGGCCCGAAGCGGAAACCGGCCAGTCTCGTTCCGGCGACGCATTCGTCATGCCGGCGAGGGAAGACGAACGCGCCGGTGCACGTCCCGGGTCCGGGAGCGGCGTCAGCGGCCCAGGCGGCCGAGCACCTCGCGCGGGCGGTTGGTGATGATGGCGTCGACCCCCAGGCCGATGCAGAGGTCCACGTCGGCGGGTTCGTTCACCGTCCACACGTGCACCTGGTGACCGGCCTCCTTGAGCCGTCGCAGGTACGCCGGGTGGCTGCGGGCGATGCGGATGGAGGGGCCGGCGATGGTGACGCCCGCGGGGAGGCGCCCCTCGCGCAGCCGGGGGGTGGCGAACTGTGCCAGCAGCACCAGGGGCAGGGTCGGGGCGGCGGCGTGCACCCGGTGCAGGGAGCGGGCGGAGAAGCTCATCACGCGGACCGGGGAGGCTTCCGGGGAGGCGGGTGCGTGCAGTCCGTACCGGCGCAGCAGGGCGAGCAGCCGTTCCTCGACCTGGCCGGCCCAGCGGGTGGGGTGTTTGGTCTCGACGGCCAGCTCGACCCGGCGCCCGGCGTCGGCGACCAGTTGGAGCAGGCGCTCCAGGGTGAGGACGGAGGTCTCCTCGCGGTCCTCGGGCCGGTGCTCCCAGTCGGGCTCCTCGTCCCGGCCCGCGCGGCCCTTCCAGGAGCCGAAGTCCAGCGCCGAGAGGTCGGACAGCTCCAGGGCGGAGACGGCACCCCGGCCGTTGGAGGTGCGGTTCACCCGGCGGTCGTGGACGCAGACCAGGTGCCCGTCGGCGGTGAGCCGTACATCGCACTCGAGGGCGTCCGCGCCGTCCTCGATGGCCTTGCGGTAGGCGGCGAGGGTGTGTTCCGGCGCGTCCTCCGAGGCTCCACGGTGCGCGACGACCTGGATCGTGTGGTGTGGTGCGTGGGTCACCGCGTCATGGTGCCACCGAACCAGGGGTCGTAAGGGGCGCGCGGGCGGGCAGCCGTACCGGAGGAGTGCGCCGCTGGAGGGGCCCGCGTGCATACTTGTCTCACTTATGCCCGAGAAGCCCTATATAAAGAGTCCGCGCGGTCCCACAGGGACCGCTTACGGTGCCCTGACGGCCCGTGGGAAAAGCTGAGTGCGTACAACAGGAACAGATGTGGCACCATGCGCGGTCCTGTCGCGCCGGTCCGCACGTCTCGGGTGACGGGCGTGCACGAGGCCACGGGCATGACCGACCATGGACCGGCGCGACCCGTGTACGACAGGACGCGACCGGTGGGGAACCGATAATGATCGGTTTCGATCGAGCGTGACCGACGACAACAGCTGTGGATCGAGGAGAGAAGAGCTGTGAGCACCGAGAACGAGGGCAACGCGGTACCCCCGGCCCCGTCCGCACCTCCTGTGCCGGTGGCATCTCCCGCTCCCCCGCAGGGTGACGCGGGGGCGACGGCTCAGCTTCCGCCGGTGCCCCCCGGCCCGCCGGAGCAGCATCCGTACGGGCCCGGCGCAGCGCCGGCCTACCGCGCCCCCGAGGGCTCCTGGCCGCCCCCGCCGCCGCCCGGCACGCCGGGTTACGGCGAGGCGGGCGCGGGTGGCGCCGGAGGTGGCTGGGGCGCCTCTTACCAGCCGCCGGCGCCGAAGCCGGCCGGTGGCGGGCGCGGCGGGCTGATCGCGGCAGTGCTGGTGGCCGCGCTGGTGGCCGGCGGTCTGGGCGGCGGCCTCGGCTACACCCTGGCCAAGGACAACGACGGCCAGGGCTCCACCACCGTCTCCGCGGCGGACAGCGGAGCCTCGCAGGTCAAGCGGGCGCCGGGCACCATCGCGGGCGTGGCCTCCAGGGCGCTGCCCAGCACGGTCACCATCGAGGCGGAGAGCAACAGCGGCGAGGGCGGCACGGGCACCGGGTTCGTCTTCGACACCCAGGGTCACATCGTCACCAACAACCACGTGGTCGCCGAGGCGGTCGACGGCGGCAAGCTGTCCGCCACCTTCCCGGACGGCCGCAAGTACGCCGCCGAGGTCGTGGGACACGCCCAGGGCTACGACGTGGCCGTCATCAAGCTGAAGAACGCGCCCTCGGACCTCAAGCCGCTCTCCCTCGGAAACTCCGACCAGGTCGCGGTGGGCGACGAGACGATCGCCATCGGTGCCCCCTTCGGGCTGTCCAACACGGTGACGACCGGCATCATCAGCGCCAAGAACCGCCCGGTGGCCTCCAGCGACGGCAGCTCCAGCAGCAAGGCGTCCTACATGAGCGCCCTGCAGACCGACGCGTCGATCAACCCGGGCAACTCCGGCGGCCCCCTGCTCAACGCCTCCGGCGCGGTGATCGGCATCAACTCCGCGATCCAGTCCACCAGCGGCGGCAGCTTCGGCTCCGGCCAGTCCGGCTCGATCGGCCTCGGCTTCGCCATCCCGATCAACCAGGCCAAGTACGTCGCCCAGCAGCTCATCAAGAACGGCAAGCCGGAGTACGCCAAGATCGGTGCCTCGGTCTCCCTGGAGGAGTCCACCGACGGGGCGAAGATCACCGACCAGGGCACCGGCGGTGCGGACGCGGTCGAGGCGGGCGGCCCCGCCGCCAAGGCCGGCCTCAAGCCGGGCGACGTCATCACCAAGCTGGACGACTCGGTCATCGACAGCGGCCCCACCCTGATCGGCGAGATCTGGACCCACAAGCCCGGCGACAAGGTGAAGGTCACCTACACCCGGGGCGGCGACCAGCACACCGTCGACCTCACCCTCGGCTCCCGGGTCGGCGACAGCTGAGCCGGGTCCGTCCCCGCCCCGTCCCCGCTCCCGGTACGCTGTACCCCGCTCCGCCCCAGGTGGGCGAAGCGGGGAGGTGTGCCCGAGCGGCCTAAGGGAACGGTCTTGAAAACCGTCGTGGCAGCGATGTCACCGTGGGTTCAAATCCCACCGCCTCCGCGCAGGCAGGAATCGGAAGGGGCGCCCCTGGTCAGGGGCGCCCCTTTCGCGCGCGCCGTGCTACGCCTGCACGTCCCCCGGATACCAGCGCAGCTCGATCGTGTTCCCGTCCGGGTCCTCAACGTAGACCGACGTCGCCTCGCCCCGCGCGCCGGAGCGCTGGACCGGGCCCTGAAGGACCGTGAAGCGGCCGGAGGCGATCACCTCGGTCCAGTCCAGGGGGTCCACGACCAGGCAGAAGTGGTCGATGTTGGACTCGTGCCTCGGGCCCTCGACGATGTCGATGATCGTGTCCGGGGTGATGCGGACGGAGGGGAAGGGGGCCTTGCCGGCGCGCCATTCCTCGACGTTCTCGGGCTGGAGGCCGAGGAGGGCCGTGTAGAAGGCGAGGGAGCGTTCGGCGTCGGCGACGTTGAGGACTAGGTGGTCGAATGCCTTGACGTGCAGGGCGGGCACTGTGCCTCCAGAGGCTGTCGGGGACGGGTCCACGATCCGCCGTCGCGGGGGCTTCATCAAGTTCCCGGTGCCCTCCGCGCCGCCGATCCCAGCGTCGCCCGTGCCTCCGCCTCCGGCAGGCCCGTGTCCAGGGCCGCGTCCAGGAGGGGGCCGGCCAGCGCCCTCCCCAGGCCCTGCTCCCGGGCACGGCACGCCGCCCAGAAGAGGCGGGAGTTGCGCTCGCCCTCGTGCGCGGCGCGGACGAAGTGGACCAGCGCCGCGCCCCCGTCGGCGGGGTGCGTCCGCGAGGGCCGGGGTGCCGGCGGCAGGAGCAGGTGCAGCAGGGCGGGGGGACAGGGCGCCGGGCGGAGTCGGTCCGTGCCCGGCGCCGTCGTGTACGGACCGCGGGTTCCCCGTGAGCCGGGGCCGACCAGGTAGCCGCCCGCGCCCCGGATGTCGATTCCGGGCGCCAGCCGGCTCGCGGAGTTGGGGACCGCCACGTCCCCCGGGCCGGTGAGCCAGAGGTGGCGGCCGCCGCTCGGGGTGAGCACGACGACCGTCTCGGGGATCGCGAATCCGTGCCGTACCGCGAGGGCGCTCAGCGCGGCCGGGGAGTCGGTGCCGGGCTTGGTGTCCAGGTCGACGCCGATCAGATGGTGCGGTGGGAGCCCGCAGGCGATGCCGTAGCCGGTGGCCCAGGGCGCTGCGGCGAAGAGGGCGCGCACGCGGGCGGGGTCGGCGGAGGCGTCGTGGACCCCATGGCCGGGCCGGCCGCACTCGCCGTGGCAGGGCGGGTGCGCGGGGTCGTCGTGGTGCGGGGAGCGCAGCGCCGGGAGCTTCCGCCGGGACAGGGGGATGACGGCCAGCCCGCGCTCGGCGGCCGACAGCGCGTGGGCGAGGGCCGGCGGCGTGGCCTGCCGGTCGGAGGTGGCCATGACCCCATGGTCGTACAGATGTTCGACGATGGAAAGCGGGTGGGAGTGGCCGGTGTCGATGCCAAGACCGGGAAATGTGGTGATGAGGGTTTATCGACTTCTCGTCACGCTTGCGTGGTAATCCAGTGCCCTGAGGAGATTGGGGTGGAGTGGGACGGGCAGTACTCCGGTGCGACGCCGCAGGAAACGGGTCGGGACGGCCGGCCGGCCGCCCTGTCCGGGATGTGATTCGGGTCTGGAGGAAGAGATGGACAGCAGTCACCGCGGACCTCTCCGGTGAGCCGGGGGCGGGGTCCCTGGGGAGGGGCTCCGCCGGGGTGTGCTTCGGGGTCATGACAGCGGCGCGGCCGGCACTTCGGTGCCCGCCGCGCCGCTGTCGTCATGTGCGCCTCGCCCCGCCCCGGGAACCCCTCCGGGACAACCCCCAGGCCGGGTGGAGATCCACTCCACCTTCAGGAGGTCCGGCGTACCCCACCCCTACAACCTGAGGCGGACCCGGCTTCGGGACCTCCGGCCGATCCCCCGGGCCGCACCCGCTTTTAGCGTGGAGACATGACCGCACCCGTCTGCACCAGCGCCTCGGCCGCCGCACCGGCGCGGCGGACTCTCCCCCACCCCCGGCTCGCCCCGGAGGCGACATCGCTGTACCCCTCCTTCGCCTCCTACGTCCGCGCCCGCCACCCCGCCCTGCTGCGCACCGCCCGCTCGCTCACCGCCGATCCGAGCGACGCCGAGGACCTGCTGCAGACCGCGCTGGCCAAGACGTACGTCGCCTGGGAGCGCATCGAGGACCACCGGGCGCTGGACGGCTACGTGCGCCGCGCCCTGGTCAACACCCGTACCTCGCAGTGGCGCAGGCGCCGGGTGGACGAGTTCGCCTGCGAGGAACTGCCCGAGCCCGAGCCGCGCCCCGGTGCCGACGACCCGGCCGAACGGCAGGCGCTGCGCGACGCGATGTGGCGGGCGATCATGCGCCTGCCCGCGCGCCAGCGGGCGATGGTCGTCCTGCGCTACTACGAGGACCTCAGCGAGGCCCAGACCGCCGAGCAGCTCGGGGTCTCGGTCGGCACCGTGAAGTCCGCCGTCTCCCGCGCCCTCGGCAAGCTCCGCGAGGACCCGGAGCTCGGCCTCGCCCGCTGAGCGGCGCCGCCGGAGGGCACGGCATGCGGCGCGAGTTTCCCTGCCCCTAGTGACATACCGCTCGGTATGTGCGCAGAATCAGCGCGACTCTACTTCCGTACAGGCAACGCTGCCGGGGAGGACGCCCGCCGTGCTGAGCACCATGCAGGACGTACCGCTGCTGATCTCGAGGATCCTGACCCACGGCTCCACCGTGCACGGGTCGTCGCGGATCACCACCTGGACCGGCGAGGCCGAGCCGCACCGGCGCACCTTCGCCGAGACCGGCACCCGCTCGGCCCAGCTCGCGCACGCACTGTCCGGCCTCGGGGTGCGCGACGACGACCGGGTCGCCACCCTGATGTGGAACAACGCCGAGCACGTGGAGGCGTACTTCGCCATCCCGTCCATGGGCGCCGTGCTGCACACGCTCAACCTGCGGCTGCCCGCCGAGCAGCTCGCGTGGATCGTCAACCACGCCGCCGACCGCGTGATCATCGTCAACGGCTCGCTGATCCCGCTGCTCGCCCCCCTGCTGCCCCAACTGCCGACCGTCGAGCACATCGTGGTGTCCGGCCCCGGTGACCGCGCCCCGCTCGCGGCCGGCACCGCGCGGGTGCACGAGTACGAGGAACTGCTCGCCGGCCGCCCGGAGACGTACGACTGGCCCGAGCTGGACGAGCGCCGGGCCGCCGCCATGTGCTACACCTCCGGCACCACCGGTGACCCCAAGGGCGTGGTGTACAGCCACCGTTCGGTCTACCTGCACTCCATGCAGGTGAACATGACCCAGTCGATGGGCCTGACGGACCAGGACACCTCGCTGGTGGTCGTCCCGCAGTTCCATGTCAACGCCTGGGGCCTGCCCGACGCCGCCTTCATGACCGGCGTCAACCTGCTGATGCCGGACCGGTTCCTGCAGCCCGCGCCCCTCGCGGAGATGATCGAGGCCGAGCGCCCGACGCACGCGGCCGCCGTCCCCACCATCTGGCAGGGACTGCTCGCCGAACTCGGCGCCCACCCCCGCGACGTGTCCTCCCTCGTCCAGGTCACCATCGGCGGCGCGGCCTGCCCGCCCTCCCTGATGGAGGCGTTCGACGCGCTCGGCATGCGGGTCTGCCACGCCTGGGGCATGACCGAGACCTCCCCGCTCGGCACGGTCGCCCGGCCGCCGGCCCACGCGATCGGCACCGAGGAGGAGTTCGCCTACCGGCTCACCCAGGGCCGCTTCCCCACCTCCGTCGAGGCCCGCCTCACCGGCCCCGGCGGCGAACGCCTCCCGTGGGACGGCGAGTCGGCGGGCGAACTGGAGGTGCGCGGACCCTGGATCGCGGGCGCCTACTACAACGGCCCCGACGCCGAACCCCTGCGCCCCGACGACAAGTTCAGTGAGGACGGCTGGCTGAAGACCGGCGATGTCGGCACCATCTCGCCCGACGGCTACCTCACCCTGACCGACCGTGCCAAGGACGTCATCAAGTCCGGCGGCGAGTGGATCTCCTCGGTCGCGCTGGAGAACGCCCTGATGGCCCACCCGGACGTGGCCGAGGCCGCCGTGGTCGCCGTGCCGGACGAGAAGTGGGACGAACGCCCGCTGGCCACCGTGGTGCTGAAGGAGGGCGCGGAGGTCGGTTTCGAGGCGCTGCGGGTCTTCCTCGCCGAGGAGTGCGGGATCGCCCGCTGGCAGCTCCCCGAGCGCTGGACGATCGTCGAGACCGTCCCGAAGACCAGCGTCGGCAAGTTCGACAAGAAGGTGCTGCGCAGGCGGTACGCGGAAGGGGAGCTGGACGTCACGCGGCTCTGACCGGAAAGGGGCCGGGGGCACGAACACCCCCGGCCCTCCGGTTCAGTTGGTGCCGATGCGGGCCAGCAGGTCCACGATCCTGCCCTGCACCTCGTCGCTGGTGGAGCGCTCCGCGAGGAACAGCACCGTCTCGCCCGACGCCAGCTTCGGCAGGTCCGCCGACTCGACCGCCGCCGTGTAGACGACCAGCGGGGTCCGCTCGAGCTGCCCGTTGGCGCGCAGCCAGTCCACGATCCCGGCCTGGCGCTGCCTGGTCTGCATCAGGTCCATCACCACGAGGTTCGGCCGGAACTGCCCGGCCAGCGTCACCGCGTCGGCGTCGCTCGCGGCCCGCGCCACCTGCATCCCGCGCCGCTCCAGCGTCGCCGTGAGCGCCAGCGCGATCTCCGCGTGCTCCTCGATCAGCAGCACCCGCGGCGGATGCTGCTCGCTGTCACGCGGCGCGAGCGCCTTCAGCAGGACCGCCGGGTCGGCGCCGTAGGCCGCCTCACGGCTCGCCTGGCCGAGGCCCGCCGTCACCAGCACCGGAACCTCGGCGGCCACCGCCGCCTGGCGCAGCGACTGGAGCGCGGTCCGGGTGATCGGGCCGGTCAGCGGGTCCACGAACAGCGCGGCGGGGAACGCCGCGATCTGCGCGTCGACCTCCTCGCGCGAGTGCACGACCACCGGCCGGTAGCCGCGGGTGCTCAGCGCCTCCGACGTCGTCACGTCCGGCGCGGGCCACACCAGCAGCCGGCGCGGGTTGTCCAGCGGCTCCGGGGGCAGCTCGTCGTCCATCGGCTGCGGACGGGGGGTGTCCGCGACCTCCACCGCGCCGCCGGGACCGTCCAGCGGCTCGGGCCCCTCGGCGGCGTTCGCGTCCGGCGCCCCTATGGCGTACGACCGGCCGACGCCCTCGGTGCCCGGAGCCCGGCGCGGCTGCGCGGGCGCCGGCACGGCCTCGGGGTGCGCACGGGCGCCAGCCTCGGGCTGTGCCTCCGGGCGCGGGGGCGGGGTGCCCAGCTTGCGGCGCCGTCCGCTGCCGTTGGTCGCGTGCGGGGGCGGGGTCGCGGTCGGCTGCTGCACCTGCGCGGCCTGCCGTACGAAGGGCACGCCCTGGCCCAGCGTGCGCACGCTGATCGCGCGGCCCTGGGTGGAGTTGGCGTCGGGCGCCTCGGCGGGGAGGGGCTGTGCCGCCCGGGTCTGCGGCGTGAACTGCGGCGGCAGCGAGGCACCGGGGAGTCCCGCCCCCGCCGTGTCGTCGTCCTCGTCGTCGGGCCACGGCTGCGGAACGGGAGCCGGGGCGGGCGCGGCCTCGGCAGGCAGCGGCTGCGCGGGCACGGCCGCCTCGGGAGCGGTCGCCTGCGCGGGTACGGCGAGGGGCTGGGCCGGGGGAGTGGCCTGAGCCGGGATCGCCGCCTCCTGCTGCGCCGGCGGGGCCACGGCACGGCGGCGCCTGCCGGTGGGCGCGGTGGTCGGATGCGGCTGCGCGGGCGTGTGGTCCCCGGACTGGTCCACGGGCGCGGCGTCGTGCCGCCCCCCGGCGGCCGGGTCACCCTCGGCGGGGTGCCGCGGCGGTACGGGAGCGGACTGGGCGGGGGCGGCCGGCGCGGGGACCTGGGCCGCGGCGGGGGCCACGCCCTGGGCGTCACCGGGGACGGCCACGGGGGCCGGCGCCGGTGCGGGGGTCTGCGGAGGAGCTGCACCCTGGGCCGGGACGGGGCCCGGTACCGGAGCCGCACCCTGGGCCGGGACGGGAGTCACGACCTGGGCGCCGCCCGGCACCTGAGCGGCACCCTGGGGCACCGGAGCGGGCCCCCGGCCGACCTCGTGCACCGGAAGCGGCCCGGCCTTCACCGTCATCCCGGGAGCGATCCCGGCCCCCGCGGCCGTACCGGCCCCGGGAACCGGTGCCCCGGGCAGCGGGCCCACCCGCACGCCCGGCGTCTCCGCCTCCGGCGTCCGGTCCGCCTCGGCGGGTGGCAGGGCGAAGACCGTACGCGCACCCGTGTCCTGCGCGGCCGCGCGCTCTGCCGCGGCGGCCAGCGCACGACGGCGCCGCCCGGTCGGCTGGGCGTCCGCGGACGACGCGTCCTGCGCACCCGGTGCGGGAAGCGCGGGCGGCAGCGCGGCCTGCTCACCGCCGCTCTGCGGGGCCCGCTGCCCGGCGGGCACCGGTACGCCCTGCGGGGGCACGGCGCCACCGAGTCCGGTGTTGGAAGCGGCGGTTCCGGCGGCGTGCTCCGCCGCCGTCATCACGGCACCCTCGGCCGCCACCCCGTCGCCGGTCTCGGCGGGACGGCCCCGCCGCCGGCCGGTGCCGCTGGAGGCCGCCTCCGCGCTCTCGATCGCGGCCGGTGCGAGTTCCTCGGCCGCCGGGGCACCGCGCCTGCGGCGCCGCCCGGTGGGTGCGGGAGCGCCCGGCGCGTCGGTGGCTTCGACGGCTTCGGCGCCCGCGACCTCGCTCTCCAGGAACGCGTCGGTCGACGACCGCCGAGCCCTCCGGCGGCCGCCCTGCTCGCCCGCGTCGCCCACGAGCGCGACCTCGGCGCCGGTCGGCACGGCCTCGTGGCGGTCCGGGACTTGCGCGGCGACCGTACCGGCGCCGTCGCCCAGCGGTACTTCGAGGACGTAGGCACGCCCACTCATGCCCGGCACCTCATGTGTCTGGAGCACACCTCCGTGCGCCCGGACGATGCCCCGCACGATCGGTTCGTGCACCGGGTCGCCCCCGGCGTACGGCCCGCGCACCTCGACGCGCGCGACCTCGCCGCGCTGGGCGGCCGCGACCACCACGGTGTTGTCCAGGTAACCGGCGGACGAGACCGGGGCGTTGCCGGTGGCGTCCACGCCCGCGACGTCCGCCACGAGGTGGGCCAGCGCGGTGGCGAGCCGCTGCGGGTCGACCTCGGCCTCGATGGGCGGAGCGTGCACGGCGAACTGCACGCGTCCCGGCCCGATCAGCTCCACGGCACCGTCGACACCGGCCGCGACGACCGCGTCCAGCATCACCTTGGTCCGGGTGATGTCGTCGGCGCCGGAGTCCAGGCGCTGGTAGCCGAGGACGTTGTCGATGAGGGCGGTGATGCGGGCGTAGCCGGCCGAGAGGTGGTGCAGCACCTGGTTGGCCTCGGGCCAGAGCTGACCCGCGTCGTCGGCGGCGAGGGCGGCCAGTTCGCGGCGCAGCTCGTCCAGCGGGCCGCGCAGGGAGGAGGCGAGGAGGGTGAGCAACTGCTCGTGGCGCCCGGCGAGGGCGTCGTACCGGTCCTTCTCGCGCTCACCGAGGGCGGCGTACCGCTCCTCGCCCGCCGCCAGTTCCTCCTGGAGCTTCTCGCGCAGCCCGGTCAGCTCGGCGGCGCCGCGCCCGGTCAGGTCCTCGATCTCGGCGGCGTGCTTCTGGCGCAGCGCGGTGAGGTCGGCGGCGTGCTCCTCGGCGAGCCGCTCCAGTTCCTCGGCGTGCGCCTTCTCCAGCGCCTCTTTCTCGTCGGCCAGGGACTGGTAGGGGCGCCGGTCGGTGAAGGTCATGACGGCGCCGACGAGCTGGTCGCCGTCGCGCACCGGGGCGGTGGTCAGGTCGACGGAGACCTCGTCCCCGCTCTTGGACCACAGCACCTGCCCGCGCACCCGGTGCTTGCGCCCGGAGCGCAGGGTGTCGGCGAGCGGCGACTCGTCGTACGGGAAGGGGGAGCCGTCGGCACGGGAGTGCAGTACGAGGGTGTGCAGCTCGCGACCGCCCAGCTCACCGGCGCGGTAGCCGAGGATCTGCGCGGCGGCGGGATTGACCAGCACGATCCGGCCGTCGGTGTCCGTGCCGACGACGCCCTCGGAGGCGGCGCGCAGGATCATCTCGGTCTGCCGCTGCGAACGGGCGAGTTCGGCCTCGGTGTCGACGGTCCCGGAGAGGTCCCGTACGACGAGCATCAGCAGCTCGTCGCCGGTGTAGGCCGAACCGTCGTACGCCTGCTGGGGGTTCTCCAGGTTGGCGCTGGTGACCTCGACCGGGAACTCGGTGCCGTCGGTGCGCCGGGCGACCATCCGTGTCGGCTTGGTGCGCCCGGCCGGGTCCATGTGGTCGGGGCGGCGCATCGAGCCGGGGATCAGCTTGGAGTCGAACTGCGGCAGCAGATCGAGCAGACCTCGCCCCACGAGCGCCGTACCGGGTGCCTCGAACGCCTCCAGGGCGATGGTGTTGGCGTTGACGACCGTGCCGTTGGCGTTGACCAGGAGCAACGCGTCGGGCAGGGCGTCGAGTATGGCTGCGAGGCGAGCAGCGCCTCGGGATGGCCTGCTGCTCACGAGACGCTTCCTCCCTGTCACCGCACCTTGCCGACCGCTCGGGCCATCTTGCCAAGCGGCCCGCGGGGTGTCACGCGAGGGAGTCTAAGGGCTCCGCCCGCGCGCACGGCGCCGGATGGGAAGGAGGTACCACGACGAAGTGACGCCGAACATATGCCCGCATCCCGCCACGGGTCGCCTTCCGCGGTAGGCGACTTGCCGCTGACGTGCGCCCGGGCCCGCTGCCGCCCCCTCCGTCCGGCATCCGCCGGCTGCGCGACCACTCCCTGAGACCTTCGCCGGACCTTTACGGGGATTTCCACGCCCCGGCACTCGGCAGGAACGGCACCAGCCGGTCCCAGCGGGCGATCTCGCAACCGTCGCGCCGGCTGAAGTCGGCGTCCACGGGACGGCCGGCCCAGGAGCCGGTGACATGGGCGGTGGCGGGTCCGCCGTCGATCATCGTGCAGACGCTGTCCGGGGGGACGGGGGCGAAGGTGTCCCGCCCCCACTGGGTTTCCTTGTCGAGGACCCGGCAGGCGGCGGCGGGGTCGGGGTGATCGCCGCCCTCGGGATGGCAGAAGAGTTGCCGCACGCCGTCCCGCCCCGGCCCGGCCCCGCGGACGACGAGGGTGAGGTGGTCGCCGGTCCGGTCTTCGGGGAGCGGGGGTGGGGGGAGGGCGGGGGTGGCGGAGACGGAGGCGGGCCGGGCCGGTGCGGTGCGGACGGGGATCGCCGAGGCCGCCGGCCTCGCCCCGGCGTGGGCCGGAGCCGCTTGGGCCGGGGCGGCGGCGGGGGAGGGGGCCGCCTCGGCCGGGGCGGCGGCGAGTCCGCACAGGAGGGAGAGGGCGAGGGGCGCGACGGCGCGCCGCGGGAGAGCACTCATACCCACCCCAACGCGCGTCCCCGCCGTACGTTGCGCCCCACCTGCGGACACCTACCGCTTCAGCGGTGCGCGCCTCGCCGGGGAAGCCCTTTGCCCTGCGGGCCTGGTGCCTAGTACCGTGGGGGTCGATTGGTGACACCGCGCTTGCCTGTGTCATCATCTGCACGCACCGTTCGCGCGCTCGCGGGAGTGGTTGTGCTGGAGGCGTCGCCTAGTCCGGTCTATGGCGCCGCACTGCTAATGCGGTTTGGGTCTTAAAGCCCATCGAGGGTTCAAATCCCTCCGCCTCCGCACCTGATCCGAAGCCCCGGTCCGTCTGGACCGGGGCTTCGGCGTTGCGGGGGTCTGCGCGGACGGGATCCCGCGGTCGAGGTTTCGACGTTTTCGCAGGTCAGGCAAGGTGCGGGGAACGGATTTCACATGACGGCGGCAGTCATGTAATGTTCTTCCTGTCGCCGGGACGGGCCGAAAGGCCAGGGAAACGGAGACAAAAACAAAAGAACAAGCACTCGTAGCTTAACGGATAGAGCATCTGACTACGGATCAGAAGGTTGCAGGTTCGAATCCTGCCGAGTGCACAGTAAAGAGGCCCCGGAGAAATCCGGGGCCTCTTGCGTTCGTGGTGAGAAGTGGGACGGGGCGAATCCGCACCGATCCGCCCGGTGGCGCTGGTCCTCGGTGACGGCCTGCCGGTCACTTCTCGTCGTCATCGCCTCCGGACGTAGGCCAGGGCGATCCCGATCACCGCCAGTACGCCGACCATGGTCACGAACCAGGTGGGCATCAGTTCGAGCCCCTTGTAGGCGAGCGGGGTGGTCATGGGCATCTGTCCTCCTCGAGTGCGAGCAGAGCTCGGATGCCCGGTGCCGAGACCGAGATGCACTGCCCGGCTGGGCCGTAGCCTCTTGCGGTTTCGCAAGAGGGGGATCGGTGCGGCCGGTCTCTGCGAGGTCGGCCACGCCACCGTCCGGCTGGAGGAGTGCGGCCTCCGGGCCGGCGAGGCCCTCGCCGCCGTACGGGCGGTGTCGGCGGCATCTCCTACCCTCACGAGTGATGGCAGCACAGATGTGGACGTGTACGGGACTGCGCTGGTCCGCGGAAGGACCCGTGCTGGTCTGGTCCGGTGGCCGGCGCAGCGCGCTGACGTGGGGGAAGCGGGTCGCCTTCGGCGTACGGGAGGACACCGTCCGGCGCTGCGTCGGCGCGCGGGGCCACGCGTGCCCCACCCGCGGCCCGGTACCTGCGCGCAGCACCGGCGCCCGCTGCGAGGAGTGCGCCCGGCTGGACCGCGCGCACTCCGTGGCCGCCGACACGATCGCCGACGATCCCCGCCCGTACCGCGTCTACCTCGCCTGGTTCGGCCCCGGAATGGTCAAGGTCGGCATCACCGCCGTCGAGCGCGGTTCGGCGCGGCTGCTGGAGCAGGGTGCCGTCTGTTTCACCTGGCTCGGTACCGGCCCGCTGATGGCCGCCCGGCGCACCGAGGAACTGCTGCGGGCCGCGCTCGGCGTCCCGGACCGGATTCCGTACGCCGGCAAGCGCACCGTACGGGCCGCTCTCCCGGCCGGTCCCGGGGAGCGGGCGGCGGAGGTGCGGGAGCTGCACGCACGGGCCGTCTCCCTGGCGGACTGGCCCGGCTCCGTCGTACGAGAACCGTGCCGCGTCATCGACCACATGGACGACTTCAACCTGCTCCGGGCCGGGCCCGCCACCGGCGCCGTGACCGAGCTGGTCGCCGGAGGACACCTGGCCGGGGAACTCGTCGCCGCCGCCGGACCCGACCTGCACCTGGACACCGGGGGAGCCAGAGGCGTACTCGTGCTCGACACCCGGCTGCTCCCCGGCTGGGAACTGATCCCGGCTCAGCAGTACGGCGAAATCACCGTGCAGGTAAAGGACTTCGGGGCCCGCCAGGACGGCCTCTTCTGACTCTCACGCCTTTCTCAGTGAAATCACAGACTGGCGAAAGGCCTCTCTCAGAGGGTGCCGACAAGGTCTCACCATGACCACGACCTCGCCCCAGGGGCGCACCGAACTGCTGAGGCCGGACGGCAGCCCCGTCCGCGTGCTGGTGGTGGACGACGAGCTGTCGATCACCGAACTGCTGAGCATGGCGCTGCGCTACGAGGGCTGGCGGACAAGGAGCGCGGGGGACGGGCAGGGCGCGCTGCGCGCCGCGCGCGAGTTCCGGCCCGACGCCGTGGTGCTGGACATGATGCTGCCGGACATGGACGGCCTGACCGTGCTGAGCCGGCTGCGCCGTGAACTCCCGGACGTACCGGTGCTGTTCCTCACCGCCAAGGACGCGGTGGAGGACCGTGTCGCGGGGCTCACCGCGGGCGGGGACGACTACGTCACCAAGCCGTTCAGTCTGGAGGAGGTCGTGGCCCGGCTGCGGGGGCTGATCCGGCGCTCCGGAGCCACCGACCGGCGCCCGGAGTCCGTACTGGTGGTGGGCGACCTCAGTCTGGACGAGGACAGTCACGAGGTCCGGCGGGGCGAGGAGTCCATCCACCTGACCGCCACCGAGTTCGAGCTGCTCCGCTTCCTGATGCGCAACCCGCGCCGGGTGCTGAGCAAGGCGCAGATACTGGACCGGGTCTGGTCGTACGACTTCGGCGGGCAGGCGAACGTCGTGGAGCTGTACATCTCCTACCTGCGCCGGAAGATCGACGCCGGCCGCGAGCCGATGATCCACACCCGCCGGGGGGCGGGCTACCTGATCAAGCCCGCCGTGTCGTGAGACCGGTACGCCGGGCGGGCACCCCGCGCACCCTGCGGACGCGGCTGGTGGTCGCGTCCGTCGTGCTGATCGCCGTGGTCTGCGCGGTGATCGGTACGGTGACCACGCTCGCCCTGCACGAGCACCTCTACCAGCAACTGGAGGGCAAGGTAGGGGAGATGGCCGAGCGGGCGGTCGGCCGCCCGCACCTGGCCCCCGGCACGCCGGACCCGGCCGCCGCCGCGCTCGCCTCGGCGGCGGCCGGCGAGAGCCCCGCCGAGCGGGTCACCACCCTGCTCACCCGCGGCCCCGTCCAGAAGCAGACCGTCGCCGCCTACGTGCGCGACGGCTCGATCGTCTCCGGTGCCGTCTCCGAGGAGCAGAAGGACGGCAGCGGAGCCTTCCGGCGCATGCGCGCGGTCCAGCTCGGCCGGGCCCGGACCGACGCCCTCGCCACCGTCCCCCGGGACGGCGCGGCCCACACCGTCCGTCTCCCCGGTCTCGGCGACTACCTCGTCCGGTACGCGCAGAGCCCCGACGGCGCCGACCGGTACTACGTCGCCCTGCCCACCGCCGAGATGGACGGCGTCGTGGACACCCTGGTCCTGGTAGAGGTCTGCGTCACCGTCGCCGGTCTGGTCGCCGCGTCGCTTGCCGGAACCCTCATCGTCGGCGTCGCCACCCGCCCGCTGCGCCGGGTGGCCCGTACCGCCACCCGCGTCTCCGAACTCCCCCTGCACAGCGGCGAGGTGAACCTCAGTGAGCGTGTGCCGGAGTCCGAGTGCGACCCGCACACCGAGGTCGGCCGGGTCGGCGCCGCGCTCAACCGGATGCTGGACCACGTCAACGGCGCCCTGCACGCCCGGCAGGAGAGCGAGACCCGGGTCCGGCGCTTCGTCGCCGACGCCAGCCACGAACTGCGCACCCCGCTCGCCTCGATACGCGGCTACGCCGAGCTGACCCGGCGCGGCGGGGAGCCGGTCGGCCCGGACACCCGGCACGCGCTGGCCCGCATCGAGTCCGAGGCCGGCCGGATGACCCTGCTGGTGGAGGACCTGCTGCTGCTGGCCCGGCTGGACGCGGGCCGCCCGCTCCAGTTCGACCGCACCGACCTGGTTCCGCTGGTCGTGGACACCGTCAGCGACGCCCGCGCGGCCGGGCTCGACCACTCCTGGCGGCTCGACCTGCCCGACGCACCGGCGCCGGTGACCGCCGATGCGGCCCGGCTCCAGCAGGTCCTGGTCAACCTGCTGGGCAACGCCCGCAGCCACACCCCGCCGGGCACCACGGTGACCGCGCGGGTGCGCAGGGAGGGCGACCGGATGTGCGTCCTGGTGGAGGACGACGGTCCGGGTGTCCCGGCCGCGCTGCTGCCGCACGTCTTCGAGCGGTTCGCGCGCGGCGACTGTGCCCGCACCCGTGCCACCGGCTCCACCGGGCTCGGCCTCGCCATCGTGCGGGCCGTCGTCACCGCGCACGGCGGCACCGTGGACGTGGAGAGCCGGCCCGGCCGGACCGTGTTCACGGTACGGCTGCCCGCGGCCGGACCCGAGCCCATGATGCGCTCACAGCCGGACCACAGCGTCATCACACAGGCCCGACAGGGGAGTTGAGAAGAGTCGGTCCCATGCGAACCGACTCTTCTCCCGCCGCTCTCCCGGCACGGGAGCACCTCCCGGCCACGGCCGCCGGTACCCCGGTGCTGGACGTGGTGATCCCCGTCTACAACGAGGAGAAGGACCTGCGCCGGTGCGTGCTCGGACTGCGCGAGCACCTGGCGCGTACCTTCCCCTACGCCTTCCGGATCACCATCGCGGACAACGCCTCCACCGACGGCACCCCGCTCATCGCCGCCGAACTCGCCGCCCGCTGGCCGGAGGTGACCGGCGTCCGGCTGGAGCACAAGGGCCGGGGACGTGCCCTGCGCACGGTGTGGTCCACCTCCGACGCCCCGGTCCTCGCCTACATGGACGTCGATCTGTCCACCGACCTCAACGCCCTGCTCCCGCTGGTCGCGCCGCTGATCTCGGGCCATTCCGACCTGGCGATCGGCTCCCGGCTGAGCCGGACGTCGCGGGTGGTGCGCGGCCCGAAGCGGGAGTTCGTCAGCCGGGCCTACAACCTGATCCTGCGCGGCTCGCTCCAGGCGCGGTTCTCCGACGCCCAGTGCGGCTTCAAGGCGATCCGGCGCGAGGTGGCCCAGGTGCTGCTGCCGCTGGTGGAGGACACCGGCTGGTTCTTCGACACCGAGATGCTGGTGCTGGCCGAGCGGGCCGGGCTGCGCATCCACGAGGTGCCGGTCGACTGGGTCGACGACCCGGACTCCACCGTCCACCTCGTGCGCACCGCGACCGACGACCTGTTGGGTGTGTGGCGGGTGGGCCGGGCGCTGACCACCGGGTCGCTGCCGCTGGACCGGCTCGCCCGGCCGTTCGGCGACGACCCCCGCGACCGCGAGATCCCCGACGTGCCGAAGGGGCTGGCCCGCCAGCTCGTCGGGTTCTGCGTGGTCGGCGGTCTCTCCACCCTTTTCTACCTGCTGCTCTACAGCCTCTTCCGGCAGTTCGGCGGCTCCCAGGCGGCCAACGCGCTGGCCCTGCTGCTCTCCGCGCTCGCCAACACGGCCGCCAACCGGCGCCTCACCTTCGGGGTGCGCGGCCGGGGCGGAGCGGTGCGGCACCAGGCACAGGGGCTGGCCGTCTTCGCGATCGGCCTCGTCCTGACGAGCGGTTCGCTGGCCGCCCTGAACGCGGCCGGCACCAGCCCCGCGCACAGCACCGAGATCGCTGTCCTGGTCGTCGCCAACCTGGCCGCGACCGTCCTGCGCTTCCTCCTCTTCCGCGCCTGGGTCTTCCCGGACCGCCGGGATCCGGCGCCGGCACCCGCCCCGACCCCACCCGTTTCCGCCGAACCCACCACCACCGCTACGGGGGACCCCCGATGACCACCCAGTACGACCGGCCCCCGCGGGTCGCCGGGCTGCCCCCGGTACGACGGGCCTCGCTCCCGCAGCGGGCGTGGCGAGGCCGCGCCGGGGATCCGGGCTGGGCCCGCCCCGCGTTCTGGGCGCTGCTCGCCGCGACCCTCGTGCTGTACCTCTACGGCCTGAGCGCCTCCGGCTTCGCCAACTCCTTCTACTCGGCGGCCGTGCAGGCGGGCAGCACCTCCTGGAAAGCCTTCTTCTTCGGCTCGCTGGACGGCGGAAACGCCATCACCGTCGACAAGCCCTCGGCGTTCCTGTGGCCCATGGAGCTGTCGGTGCGGATCTTCGGCCTGAACTCCTGGGCGGTCCTGGTCCCGCAGGTCCTCATGGGCGTCGGCTCGGTGGCGGTCGTGTACGCGGCCGTACGGCGCCGGTTCAGCGCGGTGGCCGGCCTGGTCGCGGGCGCGGTGCTGGCGCTGACCCCGGTGGCGGCACTGATGTTCCGGTTCAACAACCCGGACGCGATGCTGGCCCTGCTGATGACGCTGGCCTGCTACTTCACCGTCCGCGCGGTCGAGGACGGCCGGACCCGCTGGCTGGTGTGGGCGGGCGTGGCCATCGGCTTCGCCTTCCTCGCCAAGACCCTCCAGGCGTTCCTGATCCTGCCCCCGCTGGCGGTCGTGTACGCGGTCTGCGCACCGGTGCGGTTCGGCAGGCGGCTGGTCCAGCTCGGACTGGCCACGCTCGCGATGGTGGTGTCCGGCGGCTGGTGGGTCGCGGTGGTCGAACTGTGGCCGGCCTCCTCCCGCCCGTACGTCGGCGGCTCGCAGCACAACAGCTTCCTGGAGCTGACCTTCGGCTACAACGGGCTCGGCCGGATCAACGGCGACGAGACCGGCAGCGTCGGCGGCGGAGGCATGGGCGGTGGTGGCCGCTGGGGCTCGACGGGCTGGGACCGGATGTTCGGCGCCGAGGTCGGCGGCCAGGTCTCCTGGCTGCTCCCGGCCGCGCTGATCCTGCTGGCCGCGGGCCTGTGGGCCACCCGGAGGCTGGGCCGCGCCTCGGTCACCCGTGCGTCGTTCCTGGTGTGGGGCGGCTCGCTGCTGATCACCATGGCGGTGTTCAGCTACATGGCGGGCATCTTCCACCAGTACTACACGATCGCTCTCGCGCCCTACCTCGCCGCCGTGGTCGGCATGGGCGCCGGGCTGCTGTGGGAGCGCCGCACGGAGACCTGGGCCGGCCGGGTGCTCGCCGCCGCCTCGGCGGCCTCGGCCGCCTGGGGGTACGTGCTGCTCGACCGCACCCCCGACCACCTGCCCTGGTTGAGGTGGCTGGTGCCGGCCGGAGGTCTGCTCGCCGCGCTCGGTCTGCTGTTCCTCGGGCGCGCGCCCCGGAACGCGGCCCTCGCCTCGGCCGCGCTGGGTCTCGTCGCGGCGTTGGCCGGGCCGACGGCGTACACGCTGAGCACGGTGAACTCGGCTCACACCGGTTCGATCCCGACGGCCGGACCGGCGGGCGCGAGCATGATGGGCTTCGGCCGTCCGGGCGGCCGGGGCGAGGGCATGCGCGGCGGCTTCCCCGGCGGGATGCCGGGCGGCCAGGGCCAGGCCCCGCCCGGTGGTGCGGCGGGCCAGGGTCTCCCCGGCGGGGGCTTCCCCGGCCAGGGCGGTCCGGGCGGCGGCCAGAGCGAGGGCCAGGGTGGTCAGAACGGTCAGGGCTTCCCCGGCGGAGGCTTCCCCGGCCTCCCCGGCGAGACCGGCCGCGTGGGCGGCGCCGGCGGCCTGCTGGACGGCGCCGAGGTGTCCGCCCAGGCCAGGAAGCTCCTCCTGGCCGACGCCGGTTCCTACACCTGGGTCGCCTCCTCCACCGGCTCACAGAACGCGGCCGGTTACCAACTCGCCACCGGTGAGCCGGTGATGGCGATCGGCGGCTTCAACGGCACGGACCCCTCCCCGACCCTCGCCCAGTTCCAGCGGTACGTCGCCGAAGGCCGGATCCACTACTACATCGCGGGCGGCGGCATGGGCGGCACCGGCGAGGCCCGAGGCGGCACGGGCGGCGGCGGCACAGCCTCGGCCATCGGTACCTGGGTCGAGGCCAACTTCGAGAAGGTGACGGTCGGTTCGGCCACCCTCTACGACCTCACCCGGAAGACGTCCGGCTGACCGGAAACACCGGCCGATAATGCCGTACACCGTACAAGGCCATCGCTATACGGTGTACGGCATGTCCGCTCCCGACGTCTCGGCACCACCGCTCACGAAGGCCCCCCAGGGCCACCCGCGCCGCTGGCTGATCCTCGGCGTGATCTGTCTCGCCCAGCTCACCGTGCTCCTCGACAACACCGTGCTGAACGTGGCGATCCCCTCGCTCACCCACCGGCTGCACGCGGCCACCTCGGACATCCAGTGGATGATCAACGCGTACTCCTTGGTCCAGTCCGGCCTGCTGCTCACCGCGGGCAGCGCCGCCGACCGCTACGGCCGCAAGAAGATGCTGATCGCGGGCCTCGCGGTGTTCGGGCTCGGCTCGCTGGCCGCCGGACTCTCCACCACCACCGGCCAGTTGATCGCGGCGCGCGCGGGCATGGGCATCGGTGGCGCGCTGCTGCTGACCACCACGCTCGCGGTCGCCATGCAGATCTTCGCGCCCGAGGAGCAGCCGAGGGCGATCGGCATCTGGGCCGCGGTCAACTCGCTCGGGTTCGCGGCCGGCCCGCTGATCGGCGGTTTCGTGCTCGACCACTTCTGGTGGGGCGCGATCTTCCTGATCAACCTGCCCGTGGCCGCCCTCGGCGTGGTCGCCGTGGTGGCCCTCGTGCCGGAGTCCAGGGCCGCCCGTGCCGTCGGCGCCGAGGGCCTGCCGGCCCGCCCCGACCTGCTGGGCGCGCTGCTCTCCACGATCGGCATGACCGCCCTGGTGTTCGCGGTCATCTCCGGCCCGCGCCACGGCTGGACCTCGCCCCGCGTCCTCGGCCCGGCCGCCGTGGCGGTGGCCGTGCTGGCGGTGTTCGCGTACTGGGAGAGCCGGGTCGAGGAACCGATGCTCGACCTCGCGTTCTTCCGGGACCGCAGGTTCACCGGCGCGGTCGCGGGCGCGGTGCTCATCACCTTCGGCATGGGCGGCGCCCTGTTCCTCCTCACCCAGCACCTCCAACTGGTCCTCGGATACGGCCCCTTGGAGGCGGGCGCGCGCACCGCACCGCTGGCGCTCACCGTGGTCCTGCTCAACTTCAGCGGGGTGTCGGCGAAGTGGGCCGCCAAGCTGGGCACACCGGTGGCGATCGCGCTGGGCATGGCGCTGATGGCGGGCGGCCTGGTCTCCATCGCGGAACTGGCCTCCTCCGGGTACGCGGGGACGCTGCTCGGCCTGGTGCTGATCGGCGCCGGGTGCGCGCTGGCCAACCCGGCCATGGCGCACGCCATCATGAGCGCCATCCCGCCGGAGAAGGCCGGGGTCGGCGCCGGGATCAACGGCACGCTGGCCGAGTTCGGCAACGGACTCGGGGTGGCGGTGCTGGGCGCGGTGCTCGGCTCGTTCCTGGCCGACGGCCGCACCCTCTCGGCCGGGCTCAGCGCCGGTCAACTGGTCGGCGCCGTCTCCGTGCTGGCCGGTGGCCTGGTCGCGGCGGCCCTGCTCGGGCGGGCCCAGCGCGATGCCGCGTGAGCCGGAGCGGCCGAGCCGCCCGGACCTGGCAGGGTGTGCGGTGAGTGACGGCCGGCGGAGGGAAGCCCGATGGTGAAGGAAGGCGGCCCCCATGAGGACCGCCCGGCAGAGGCCGAGCGGAGCCGCAGCGTCTGGGCGAGCGGCAAGGAGCGGCGCGGCCGGCGCGGCAGGCCCTCCGGCCTGGACCGGGGCCGGATCACCGCGACCTCGGTCGCCCTGCTGGACGCCGAGGGCCTGGACCGCTTCTCGATGCGCCGCCTGGCGGGTGAGCTGAACGTGACCGCCATGTCCCTGTACTGGTACGTCGACACCAAGGACGACCTGCTCGAACTCGCCCTGGACACCGCCTTCGGCGAGCTTTCGCTGCCGGACGCGCAGGACACGGGGGCCGACTGGCGGGCGCAGTTGCGCACGCTGGCGACCGAGTACCGGGCGATGATGGTCCGCCACCCGTGGCTGTCCCCGATCGCGGGCCGCTTCCTCAACATCGGCCCGAACTCCCTGGCCTTCTCCCGCGCGGTGCAGCGGGTGGTCGGCCGGGCGGGGCTGCCCGCGTACGGGGTGACCGGCGCGATCTCGGCCGTCTTCCAGTTCGTGTACGGCTACGGCACGATCGAGGGCCACTTCCACGCCCGCATCGCGGACACCGGGCTGAGCGCCGACGAATACCTCCAGCAGTCCCTCACCGTCGCCTCCGAGGTGGCCGGCACCTCCGAGGCCATGCGGGAGTCCCGCGCCCTGATGGACGCACGCGGCGGGGACACGGTGCAGGAGATGCTCGACCGGGACTTCGTCTTCGCGCTGGACCTGCTGATCGCGGGCATCGAAGCGATGGTGGCCCGTGGCTGACCCCGCCGGGGTCGGCCACGGGCCACCGCGACGGCGCTCTACGAGCCGGACGCGAGCCGCGCCGGGAACCCGCCCGTCGCCACCGGCCCCCACCGCTCGGGCGTGACCCGGATGATGGACTTGCCCTGCTCGGCCATGGCCCTGCGGTACTCGTCCCAGTCCGGGTGCTCACCGGCGATGTTCCGGTAGTACTCCACGAGCGGCTCGATGGACTCCGGAGTGTCCAGCACCTCGGCCGTGCCGTCGATCTGGACCCAGGGGCCGTTCCACTCGTCGCTCAGCACGATCAGGCTGACCCGCTCGTCCCGCTTGGCGTTGCGGGTCTTGGCCCGCTCCGGGTAGGTGGAGGCCACGATCCGGCCGGAGTCGTCCACCCCGCAGGTCAGCGGGGATCCCTGCGGCGAGCCGTCGGAGCGCCGGGTCAGCAGGATGGCGCGATGACGGGGGCGTACGAAGTCCAGCAGTTCCGGCAGGGTCACTTTGGTGTTCGTAGCGATGTTGGGAGCCATGCGCCGAGCCTAAGGGCTGTCCCGTGGTCCGCGGCGGGCGCGCGACGACAGCCACGGCACGTCGCCGCGTTGCCGGATCGCCCGCCTACGCCCGGTATGCGGACCACCCGCGGCCTTGCGACGCACCGCATCCGACGCCGCGCGCTGATCCACCGGGGATCACGGGACAGCCCTCGAGGACGTGTTCCGTCAGAGCGACGGCAGCGTGTCGCCCTGGACCGCCTGGATGTCCAGCTCGATCCGCAGGGTGGTGCCGATGGCGGCGATGCCGGCCTGGAGAACCTGGTTGTAGTTCATGGCGAAGTCGTCCCGGTGCAGCTCGGCCGTCGCGCGGAACGCGGCCCGCGTGCCGCCCCAGGGGTCGGCGCCGGTGCCGAGGTAGGCGAGGTCCAGGTCGACCGGGCGGACGATCCCGTGCATCGACAGCTCGCCGTGCACCGTCCACCGGTCGGGACCCGCCTGGGTCAGCCCGGCCGAGCGGTAGGTCAGTTCGGGGTACTTCTCCACGTCCAGGAAGTCCGCGGAGCGCAGGTGGGTGTCCCGCATCCCGTTGCCGGTGTCGATGGACTCGGCCCGGATGACCGCCTCCACGCGGGACCGGGTGATGTCGTCGGGCGCGATCTCGATGCTCCCGCCGAACTCGGTGAACCGGCCACGCACACTGGAGATGCCCAGGTGCTGCGCGACCGCGCCGACCGAGGAGTGCACCGGGTCGATGGTCCACGGTCCGGGCGGCGGCAGCTCGCTGCCGCCCTGACGGGCCAGGGTGACCGCGCCGACCTCGGCGCGGCCGCTCGCGGTGACCAGCGCGCTGGAGGCGACGGGCGCGTATCCGACAGCGGTCACGATCACCGTGTACGCCCCCGGGGCCAGCGCGGTGCCGTCGCGCACCACGCCCTCGGCGTCGGCCTCGGCCCGCAGCACCTGCGTGCCGGTCATGTCGGCCACCGTGACCACCGCGTGCGAGACGGCCCAGCCGTCACGGGTGCGGATCCTCGCGGTCAGTGCCATGGCGTTCTTCTCCCTGCGCGGCTGAGCGCGCGTCGATCAGGGGACCGGCCCGTGGCCCGCGCGTTCGGCGGGGCCACGGGCCGGTCGGATGAACTACTCGCCGGGGTGGGCGAGTTCGATGTCGTGTCCGTCCGTGCCGGTACCGGCGACGGTCAGCGCGGTGGCCACCGGCGGGTAACCCGTGGCGATCACGGTGTACTCGCCGCCGTCCAGGTCGGTGAAGGCGTACGCGCCGTCCGCACCGGTGGTGGCGGTGCCGACCACGTTGCCCGCCTGGTCGACCAGGGTGACGCGGGCGTCGGCCAGCGGACCGTGCGGGGCCCGGACGACACCGCCGAGCAGCGCGCCGGTGTCCAGGTCGACCTCCACGCGGGTGATCCCGGTGGTGGCGACCTCCACGGGCAGCGCGCGCGGCCGGTAGCCGGCGGCGTTGACCGCGATCGTCACGGTGCCGGGCACCAGCTCGGTGAACCCGAACTCGCCCTGCTCGCCGGTCTGCGCCGCGGCCAGCAGATCACCGCGCACGTCGGTGACGACGACCATCGCGTCCTTCACCGGCAGCGCGTTCCCGGCAGCCCGGACCACACCGGTCAGCCCGCTGGTGCCGCTGAGCAGGATGTCGTACGACAGCGGCTCCTCGCCCACCACGACGGTGGACGCCTGCGGCTGGAAGCCGTCGGCGGAGGCGATCAGCACGTACGAGCCGGTGCCGGGGGCGCCGAGCGCGTAGGAGCCGTCGGCCTGGGCGACCGAGCGGCCGAGCTGGCGGCCGGCCAGCGAGATCAGCGTGACCGCCGCACCCGGGACCGGGGCGCTCTCGGCGCCGCGCACGAAGCCGCGCACCGGGGTGCCGCCGGCCGGAGCGGACTCGCCGGCCATGGCCACGGCCGTCACCTGCGGGACGGTCGCGGTCGCGGCGGCGGTGCCGTCGGCCGAGGGGGCGCCCTCGGTGGTGGCGACGGCCATGGCCGGGACCTGCTGGGCCTCGGCGACCGCGGGGGCGGCGGCCGGGTCGGTGACGGGGGACTCGGCCTCGGAGGACTGCGCGAGCGCGCCCTTGGTCTTCAGCGGGACCTCCTTGATGAACAGCGTGATCAGGAAGGCGATGGCGGCGAGGGCACCGGCGATCATGAAGACGTCGGCGATGCCGTGGCCGTACGCGCTCTCCAGCAGGTTCCGGATCGGACCCGGCAGCGAGTCCATGTCCGGAATGGTGTCGGTCGAACCGGACTTCGCCATCGCGGCCTGGTACTTCGGGCTCAGCGAGCCGATGCCGTCCGTGACGTAGTGCGTGATCCGGTGGGCCATCACCGCGCCGAGCGCCGAGACGCCCACCGCGCCGCCGAGGGAGCGGAAGAAGGTGACCGTGGAGCTGGCCGAGCCGAGGTCGGAGGGCGCCACCTGGTTCTGCGTGGCGAGCACCAGGTTCTGCATCATCATGCCGATGCCGAGACCCAGCAGGGCCATGAAGATGGCCATCTTCCAGTAGTCCGTGTCGTACCGGATGCCGCCCAGCAGGAGCAGTCCGGCGGTGACCAGGACGCCGCCGCTGACCAGCCACGCCTTCCAGCGGCCGGTGCGGGTGATGAACTGGCCCGAGACGGTCGAGGAGACGAACAGACCACCGATCATCGGGATGGTCAGGACGCCGGACATCGTCGGGGACTTGTCGCGGGCGAGCTGGAAGTACTGGCTGAAGAACACGGTGCCGCTGAACATGGCCACGCCGACGAACAGCGAGGCGAGCGAGGCCAGCGTGATGGTGCGGTTCTTGAACAGGCGCAGCGGGATGATCGGCTCGGTGGCCTTGGCCTCGACGAGCACGAACAGCGCGCCGAGCACGATCGAGCCGGCCACCATCGCGTAGGTCTGCCAGGACAGCCAGTCGTACTTGTCACCGGCGAAGGTGACCCAGACCAGCAGCAGCGAGACGGCCGCGGAGATCAGCGCGGCGCCGCCCCAGTCGACCTTCACCTCACGCTTGACCACGGGCAGGTGAAGGGTCTTCTGGAGCACGATCAGCGCGATGACCGCGAACGGGACACCGACGTAGAAGCACCAGCGCCAGCCGAGCCAGGAGGTGTCGGTGATGACACCGCCGAGCAGCGGGCCGCCGACGGTGGCGACGGCGAAGGTCGCGCCGAGGTAGCCGGAGTAACGGCCGCGCTCACGCGGGGAGATCATCGCCGCCATGACGATCTGCGCCAGGGCGGACAGACCGCCGACGCCGATGCCCTGCACGACGCGGCAGGCGATCAGCATGCCGGGGTTCTGCGACAGACCGGCCGCCATCGAGCCGACGACGTAGATGACCAGGGCTATCTGGACGAGAGCCTTCTTGCTGTACAGGTCGGCGAGCTTGCCCCACAGGGGGGTGGCGGCCGTCATGGACAGCAGGGCCGCGGTGACGACCCAGGTGTAGGCGGACTGGCCGCCGCCGAGGTCACCGATGATGTGCGGGAGGGCGTTGGAGACGATCGTGGACGACAGGATCGCCACGAACATGCCGAGCAGCAGCCCGGAGAGCGCCTCCATGATCTGCCGGTGGGTCATCGGGGCCTCGCCGGCCCCGCCCCCGTGCTTGGCGTGAGCCCGCACACCGGATGGTGTGGTCGTTGCCATGGGCTTCCTTTACTTACGTGATCGCGGGTGTACGGGTTTCTGCGGAAACGGGAGCGGCCGGTCTCGGCACACCGGAGCGGCAGTCGCCGAACGACGCGCGCAGCCGGGTCATGAGCTGGATGAGCTGGGCGACCTCGTCGTCGGTCCAGTCGCTCAGCCGCTCGGCGAGCAGCCGACTGGTGCGCAGCGACAGCTCCACGAGCTGGTCGTTGCCCGCGGGCGTCAGCCGCAGGATGCGCGAGCGTTTGTCCGCCGGGTCCGGCGACCGCTCGATCCAGCCGCGCGCGGCCACGTGGGCGACATGCCTGCTGGTCACCGACATGTCGACGGCGAGCAGCTCGGCGAGCTTGCTCATGCGCATCTCCTCGTGGCGGCCGAGCAGGGTCAGCACGGCGGCCGAACCGGCCGGGCAGTCGGGCGGGAGTATCCGTCCGATGTCGCGCTTCACGGCGCCGACGGCACTGAGCTGACGTGCCAGCTCCTCGAACTGCGCCTGCTCGGCCATCACACCTCCCGTATTCGTTGCTTTGGGCAACCATAGAGATGCTTGGTTGCTGTAGGCAAATAAATCGGCGGCCGAAGGCGCAAAAACTTGGCAAAGGCAAGTATTACGATCGTAAACGTGCAGGTGGACGCGGGTGACCTGCCCGCCTCTGTCCCCATGGCCCCGCACTTGGGGTGGGCACCCGGATTCGCTAGTGTCTCGGCCCATGGCTAACACCCAGGGCCCCCAGGGCAATTACGACCCCGCCGGCAGCACCCAGATGTTCCGCGCGTTCGTCGACGAGACTCCCCCGGCTCGCCAGCAGGAGGCGGCTTCCTCCGGTCCCCGCGTCGGCCTGATCATCGGCGTCGTCGTGGCCGTGGCCGTCGTCGCGGCCGTCGCCTGGCTCGCGCTGAAGTGATCCCCGGCTCCTTCGCGGAGCCTCCTTCGAAAGGCCGCGGCCCGCGTCCGCGCCGAAGCGCGCGACACGGGCCGGGCGGGCCTGCGACAGGTCCGTCAGTCCGAGACGAGACCCTCGCGGAGCTGGGACAGCGTGCGCGTCAGCAGCCGCGAGACGTGCATCTGGGAGATGCCGACCTCCTCGCCGATCTGCGACTGGGTCATGTTGGCGAAGAAGCGCAGCATGATGATCCGGCGCTCGCGCGGCGGCAGCTTGGCCAGCAGCGGCTTGAGCGACTCCCGGTACTCCACGCCCTCCAGCGCCGTGTCCTCGTAGCCGAGGCGGTCGGCCAGCGAGCCCTCGCCGCCGTCGTCCTCCGGGGCCGGGGAGTCGAGCGAGGAGGCGGTGTAGGCGTTGCCCACCGCCAGACCGTCGACCACGTCCTCCTCGGAGACGCCGAGCGCGGCCGCCAGCTCCGGCACGGTCGGGGAGCGGTCCAGCCGCTGGGACAGCTCGTCGCTCGCCTTGGTCAGCGCCAGGCGCAGCTCCTGGAGCCGGCGCGGCACCCGCACCGACCACGAGGTGTCGCGGAAGAACCGCTTGATCTCGCCCACGACCGTCGGCATGGCGAACGTCGGGAACTCCACGCCGCGTTCGCAGTCGAAGCGGTCGATCGCCTTGATCAGCCCGATGGTGCCGACCTGGACGATGTCCTCCATCGGCTCGTTGCGCGAGCGGAAGCGGGCCGCCGCGTACCGCACCAGCGGGAGGTTCAGCTCGATCAGGGTGTCCCGGACGTAGCCCCGCTCGGGGCTGTCCTCACCGAGCGCGGCGAGCCGCAGGAACAGGGAGCGGGAGAGCGTGCGGGTGTCGATGTCCCCCGAGGGCAACGGCGGTTCCGCGGCCTCCTCGGCGGACACGGCCGTGTCGGGCGCCGGTGCCGGGACGGCGGGGGCGGGCACGGCGTCGAGGGCCGGAGCGCCCTCGAAGCCGTCGAGGACGTCGAGAGCGTCGAGCTTCTGCGGCGCTGCCACGGTCTTCGTGAGCACCTTCGAGCTGCCCTGTTCTGCGGACATGCCACCCCCTTTGGGTCGCGGGACGGTCGCGGCGCACTGCCCTGATCGGACAGCGCGGCCTTCACCTGAATACCGGCGCCGAAGCTCCGGCAAACGCGCTTCCCGCAGAATGTCACATGTCGGCAACGCGCTGTAGTGACATGTCGACACGTGAGACGCCAAAAAGCCCTGGCAGAACGGGGTCTGACGGGCTTTCGGCGCACAATTGCCGACACTGCCGACGTACCGTGATTCGCTCCTGGCAGTGATCATTCGATCCCGCATGCGAACGGCCGCCACCTGCGGTTTTCCGTTCCGTGCTCCCGTGCGCCGGTCATGCCTCGATCCGGTTGGCCGATCTGAGCCGCTGGAAGCTCCGGGCGAGCAGCCGGGAGACGTGCATCTGGGAGACGCCGAGTTCGGCGCTGATCTGCGACTGGGTCAGGTTGCTGTAGTAGCGGAGCAGCAGGATGCGCTGCTCGCGCTCGGGGAGCTGGACCAGCAGGTGCCGGACCAGGTCGCGGTGTTCCACGCCGTCCAGTGCCGGGTCCTCGTACCCGATCCGGTCCACCAGCCCGGGCAGCCCGTCGCCCTCCTGCGCGGCCTCCAGCGAGGTGGCGTGGTACGAGCGTCCCGCCTCGATGCAGGACAGCACCTCCTCCTCGCTGATCCTGAGGCGCTCGGCGATCTCGGCGGTGGACGGCGATCTGCCGAGCGCGGTGGTGAGGTCCTCGGTGGCCCCGTTCACCTGCACCCACAGCTCGTGCAGCCGGCGCGGCACGTGCACCGTGCGGACGTTGTCCCGGAAGTACCGCTTGATCTCGCCGACCACGGTGGGCATGGCGAAGGTGGGGAACTGCACGCCCCGGTCCGGGTCGAAGCGGTCGATGGCGTTGATCAGCCCGATGGTGCCGACCTGGACGACGTCCTCCATCGGCTCGTTGCGGGAGCGGAAGCGGGCGGCGGCGTACCGCACCAGCGGGAGGTTGGCCTCGATGAGCGCCCCGCGGACCCGGTGGTGCTCCGGGGTGCCCGCTGTCAGGTTCTTCAGCTCGCCGAAGAGCACCTGGGTCAGGGCGCGGGTGTCGGCGCCCCGGCGCTTCTCGGGAGGGGGCGCGGCGGAGGGCTCGGGGAGGGTCGCGGGCGCCTCCGCCTGGGGCGGCGCAGTACTGGCCGACACGGTCAACGCCACCTCTTCATCGGTCAATCATCCGTCAAAAGCGGTCATAGCATCACAAGACATGTGCACTGTGTGCAAGCACCGCATAACGTCGTGTTGGCCCTCAAACGACGCCAATGGGCGGATCGCCGGACAGTGGAAAGCCCCCCGCCGTAACGGCGGAGGGCTCGCGCTCAGGGCCTGCCCGGCCCTCAGAACTCGTAGTCGGCGATCACCCACGTGGCGAACTCCCGCCACAGCGCCACGCCCGCCTGATGCGCGGGGTGGTCCAGGTAGCGCTGAAGGGCGCCGGTGTCCTCCACGGAGGAGTTGATGGCGAAGTCGTAGGCGATCGGACGGTCGGTGACGTTCCAGCCGCACTCCCAGGAGCGCAGCTCGTCGATCTGGCCGCCGAGCGCGCGGAACGCGGCCACGCCCTCCCGTACGCGCGGGTCGTCGCGCTCGACACCCTCGTCGAGCTTGAACAGGACCAGGTGCCGGATCATGCGGCGTACCTCTTGCTCTTTCGGCCGGTCAGTTCTTCGCGCCGCCCACGACCCAGGTCATGAAGTCCCCGATGGCCCCGGCGGCGTCCGATATGCCCTCGAAGGCTATCTGGACGTAGTCGGCCGCCCTGGCCGGGTCGGTGATGATCACGTACATGGCGAAGACCACGAGCGCGAACACGACGATCTTCTTGGCGTTCACCGCCACCGCGGCCTCCCCTGTCCCATCGGCCCCACTGACCTGCCTGCGGCGGCGAGTGTAACCGCCACGGGCCGCCGTGTGCCCAACAGGACGGCCACGATTGTCAATTGAGGGTCCGAACCGGGACGCACGAAGGGCCCCGTCCACAGACGGGGCCCTTCTCAAGCGGTAGCGGAGGGATTTGAACCCTCGGTGACTTGCGCCACACTCGCTTTCGAGGCGAGCTCCTTCGGCCGCTCGGACACGCTACCGAGGGAGACCTTACAGCAAGGTGCCCCATGGGCAGAAATCGATACCCGGAGCCGTCCTCGGCAGGGATTTCAGCGCCCTCTGAAGAACTCCGTCAGCGGCCGGGCGCACTCCTCGGCGAGCACGCCCTCCACGACCTCGGGCCGGTGGTTGAGCCGCCGGTCGCGTACGACGTCCCAGAGCGAGCCGGCCGCGCCCGCCTTGTCGTCGCGGGCGCCGTAGACGACCCGTTCGACGCGGGACTGCACCAGCGCGCCCGCGCACATCGTGCACGGCTCCAGGGTCACCACCAGCGTGCAGCCGGTCAGCCGCCACTCGCCGAGCGCGGCGGCGGCCCGGCGCAGCGCCAGCACCTCGGCGTGGGCGGTCGGATCACCTGTCGCCTCACGCTCGTTGTGCCCGGCGCCCAGCACGGTGGTGCCGTCCGGACCGAGCACCACGGCGCCCACCGGGACGTCACCGGCGAGGGCGGCCCGCCCGGCCTCGGCCAGGGCGAGCCGCATCGCCGGGCGCCAGGGGCCGCGCACCGGGTCCACGGTTCCTCGGGTCTCGTGCGGCGCGGTCAGCGGACGGTCTCCAGGACCTCCGAGGCGCCCAGCACCTCGGCGATCGTGCCCAGCGCGTCGTTCGCGTCCAGGGCGCGCAGCTCCCTCTCGCCGATCCCGAGATCGCCGAGGATCTCGCGGTCGCCGACCGGGCTGTGCGGGACGGCGTCGGCGTCCGGGGACTCCTCGCCGCCGCCGTCCTCCTCGGACTCGCCGTCCTCGGTTCCGTCGAGGTCCAGGGAGTCCAGGTCGGGCCCGTCGTCCGCGCCGGGCTCGCGGCCCAGCAGCTCGTCGGTGAGGAGCAGCTCCCCGTAGGCGCTGCGGGCGGCTGCGGCCGCGTTCGAGACGTAGATACGGGGGTCCTCCTCCCCGTCCACCCGGACGACCCCGAACCAGGAGTCCTCCTGCTCGATCAGGACGAGCACCGTGTCCTCCTCCGGCGACGCCTCGCGGGCGAGGTCGGCCAGATCGGACAGGGTCTCCACATCGTCCAGCTCCGTGTCGCTCGCTTCCCACCCGTCTTCGGTGCGCGCGAGCAGTGCGGCGAAGTACACCGTGACTCTCCCACTGGTCATAGGTGTGCCGGTCGGGGGGTCCCCCCGGCGGAGGTCCGGGCGGGAGGAGCAGGTGCGCTCCCGGTCCGCCCACTGGGAATCGTGGCAGAAACAAGTCGTTCAGGGGACGTCTTCGGCTCCCTGTGTCCGGCTGTTTCGGCCGTCCGTCACCGAACGGCCGACCGTGGGCCCGTGAAGGGCTCACCAGCCCACCCGTTGCCGCCACCTGCGGATCGTACGCGGCGTCGCGAGCGCCGATCATCCTCGCCGGGAGCTTTCCCCGGTACCTGCTGACAAGGACCGTACGACGGCCGGGGCTACCAGCGGAACGTTCGCATGCGCATGGCGTGGCGCAGCCGGGCCGCCTTGGCCCGGCGCGGCTGGACCCGGTCGCGCAGTTGCCGCGCCTCGGCCAGGTCGCGCAGGAACTGGGCCCGGCGGCGCCTGCGTTCGGCGTCCGTCTCGGGCCGCGGGGGCCTGAAGGGCCCGGTCTCCCCGGTCGTCGCCGGGCCGTTGTTCGGCAGGTTCGGCAGGTCAGCCACGGTTTCACCACCCCGGTCGGTCCTGTGCGCATTCCCCCGTACGGGCGGTTTGATGCCGACACGAGGCACAGGGCGGGCACCGTTACTGTTGAAGACATGCGTCTCCACGTCGTCGACCACCCCCTGGTCGCTCACAAGCTCACCACGCTGCGCGACCAGCGCACCGACTCCGCGACCTTCCGCCGTCTCGCCGACGAGCTGGTCACCCTGCTCGCCTACGAGGCCACGCGGGACGTGCGCACCGAGGCCGTCGACATCCAGACGCCGGTCGCCCGGACCACCGGCGTCAAGCTCGCCCGCCCGCGCCCGCTGGTGGTGCCGATCCTGCGCGCCGGCCTCGGCATGCTGGACGGCATGGTCCGGCTGCTGCCGACCGCCGAGGTGGGCTTCCTGGGCATGATCCGCAACGAGGAGACGCTCCAGGCGGAGACCTACGCCTCCCGCATGCCGGACGACCTCTCCGGCCGCCAGGTGTACGTCCTGGACCCGATGCTGGCCACGGGCGGCACCCTGGTCGCTGCCATCCGTGAGCTGATCGGCCGCGGCGCCGACGACGTGACCGCCGTGGTCCTGCTGGCCTCCCCCGAGGGTGTGGAGATCCTTGAGCGCGAGCTGGCCGGCACCCCGGTCACCGTGGTCACCGCCGCGGTGGACGAGCGCCTGAACGAGCAGGGCTACATCGTCCCCGGCCTGGGCGACGCGGGCGACCGCCTGTACGGCGCGGCCGAGTAGGCACGCGGACAGCAGGAGGGGGGCCACCCGACCGGGTGGCCCCCCTCCTTCGTGCCGCCGGGTTCAGCAGGTCTTCTTCTCGGTGGTCGTGACGGCGGCCACCTGTTCCGGCGCGGTCAGCCTGGTCACCGCGCTGTCGGCCGCCGGCCGCTGGGTCAGGGCCTTGAACCGGTCCCCGATGACCAGGTCCAGCTCGGTGCCCTTGCGGGCCGCGTCGGTGCGGCGCTCGGCGTCGGTGAGCTGGGTGCTCAGCACCGGCAGCGTGGTGTCGAGGGCGGTGGCGGGACCGATGAGCATCCCGGTGCCCTTGACCTTCTTGTCGAACTGCTTGGCCGCGTTGCCCACGTCGCCGATCTTGAAGCCGCGCTTCTTCAGCTCGTCCGCCGTCTGCTTGGCGAGCCCGGAGCGCGTGGTGGCGTTGTAGACGTTCACGGTGATGGTGCCGGGCTTGGGCAGGGCCTTGACCGGCGCCGCCTTGGCGACCTTGGTGCGGCAGTCCGCCGCGTGGCCGGACACCGAGCCGTCGCCGCCGGTGAAGACGTCGATGAGCTGCAGCGTGCCCCAGCCTGCGACGCCCAGCGCGGCCACGGAGGCCACGACGGCGGCGACGAGCCTGCCGCGTCGCCGGGGCGGGCGCATCCGAGGGTAGGTGTCCCCTGTGATCCGGTATTTACCGCCCATGCCGGGGGGAGTCAGCATGCTCATGAGCGCAGCGTAGTGCGCCGAGGCCGCGATGCCTATTAGATGATCAGTCCATCCGGCGTAGCCGGACCCGAAAGGGGTAACCGGCGGGCCGTACGGGCCAGTCGGGCTTGCCCGAAGAGGCCGTCAGCCCAGCTCGAGCACGCGGGCGTGCAGCACCTGGCGCTGCTGGAGCGCGGCGCGGACCGCGCGGTGCAGCCCGTCCTCCAGATAGAGGTCGCCCTGCCACTTCACGACGTGGGCGAAGAGGTCTCCGTAGAACGTGGAGTCCTCGGCGAGCAGCGTCTCGAGGTCGAGCTGCTGCTTGGTGGTCACGAGCTGATCGAGGCGGACCGGGCGCGGCGCGACGTCCGCCCACTGCCGGGTGCTCTCCCGGCCGTGGTCGGGGTACGGCCGGCCGTTTCCGATGCGCTTGAAGATCACACGGAAAGCCTACCGGCCCAGACGTTCCGGGCGCAGCCATGGCGGCGGAGTGCGACGCTGAAAAAGACACGGCAAAGCGGGCATTACGGCGACTACCGGCAGTGGCGGTCGCCGGGACGAGGGGCCTTGAGATGAGCGACAGCGCGACCACGCCCGCCCCCGGCGGCTCCGGCCCGCCCCAACTGCCCGACGTGGCACGCCCGATCGCGGCCGGCTACGCCTTCACCGGCCCGGCGCTGGACCTCGGCGCGCTGCTGTGGGACGGGGCGTGTCACCCGGACGCGCGGGTCCGCGTGCCGCTCCCGATGCTGAACCGGCACGGCCTGGTCGCGGGCGCCACCGGCACCGGCAAGACCAAGACGCTCCAGCTCGTCGCCGAGCAACTCTCCGCCCAGGGCGTCCCGGTGTTCCTCGCGGACGTCAAGGGCGACCTCTCCGGCATCGCGCGGCCCGGCCGGGGCGGGGACCGGGTGGACACCCGCGCGGCGGAGACCGGGCAGAACTGGTCGGCCCAGGGCTTCCCGGTGGAGTTCCTAGCGCTCGGCGGGATCGGCCACGGCATCCCGGTGCGGGCCGCCGTCACCAGCTTCGGGCCCCTGCTGCTCTCCAAGGTGCTGGGCCTGAACCGCACTCAGGAGCAGTCCCTCGGCCTGATCTTCCACTACGCCGACACCAAGGGCCTGGAGCTGGTCGACCTCAAGGACCTACGGGCGGTCGTCGCCTTCCTCACCTGTGACGAGGGCAGGCCCGAGCTGAAGGGCATCGGCGGTCTTTCCCCCGCCACGGCCGGGGTGATCCTGCGCTCGCTGACCGCGTTCGAGGCGCAGGGCGCGGCGGACTTCTTCGGCGAGCCCGAGTTCGACACGGCCGACCTGCTGCGCCTCGCACCGGACGGGCGGGGCCTGGTCTCCGTACTGGAGCTGCCCGCGGTGCAGGACAAGCCGCAGCTGTTCTCCACCTTCCTGATGTGGCTGCTGGCCGACCTCTTCCACGACCTGCCCGAGGTGGGCGACGCCGACAGGCCGAAGCTGGTGTTCTTCCTCGACGAGGCGCATCTGCTCTTCCACGACGCCTCGGACGCGTTCCTGGACGCCGTCACGCAGACCGTGCGGCTGATCCGGTCCAAGGGGGTCGGGGTCTTCTTCGTGACCCAGACCCCGAAGGACGTCCCCTCCGACGTGCTGGGGCAGCTCGGCAACCGCGTCCAGCACGCCCTGCGCGCCTTCACCCCGGACGACCACAAGGCGCTGAAGGCGACTGTGAGGACCTTCCCCGACTCCCCCTACGACCTGGAGGAACTCCTCACCGGGCTCGGCACCGGCGAGGCCGTGATCACGGTGCTCAGTGAGAACGGCGCCCCCACCCCGGTCGCCGCCACCCGGCTCTTCGCCCCGGAGTCCCTGATGGGCCCGGTGGACGCGGACGAGCTGGACCGGGCGGTACGGCAGTCGCCGCTGTACGGACGTTATGCACAGGCTGTGGATCGCGAGTCGGCGTACGAGAAGCTGGCGGTGTCCTCGGCCCGGCCGCCCGCCGAGGCCCCGGGGCCGACCGGGGCCAAGCGGGGTAAGGCTCCGGCCGAGGAGCCCTCGCTGGTGGAACAGGTCGTCGGCAGCGGGATGTTCAGGTCGCTGGCGCGCTCGGTGGGCACCCAGCTCGGCCGGGAGATCACCCGTTCGCTGTTCGGCACGGCCCGGCGGGGGCGATAGGGGGTGCCGTCCGGATCGGTCCGGCGAGGCGGGGTCCGGCACGCGGCCCCCCCCGGCTGGCTGTGCTCGCGCGGGGGATCCCGTCGCGTCGGCTTCTTCCTCCGCCTCGCGCCTGCACGCACCTGACCCCCGCTCGGGCCGGCCAGGCGCGCCGTGTCCATCCGCGGGTCTGATCCGGACGACACCCCCTGGTCCGCCGCCGGTGCGTCAGCGGCGTTTCTCCTTCGGCGGCCGCTGCCGCTGGGCCGGCTCGTCCCGCCGGTCGGGCGCGCTGCGCCGGGCCTCGGCGCGCAGCAGGGCGCGCAGGACCGCGTAGGGGTCGGTGGGCATGGCTGTGGTCCTCCTGCTTTCGAAGCTGACATGGCGGTGCCGACTGCTCGGCCCGCTCAGCAGCGCAGGACGACCGTGCTGAGGAGGGGTGCGGGGTGCGGGGGCCGCGCGCGCTCCGGGCGCGGTGCCGTGCCGGCCGGGCCGGACACCGGGGCGGGCGGGGAAGCGGTGCGGTCGGGAAGGCCGGCCTGATGGCGGGCGTGGGCGCCGGGGCGGGCCGGGGTGGCGGGCAGGTCGTGCTCGCACTCCTGGGCCATGCCGGGCACCGGGCCCGGCTGTGCGAGGGCCACATGGCCGCCGGGCACCGACAGGGCGAGCAGCAGTACGAGCGCCCGGAACCAGCTCCGGGCGCGCGAGGCACGTGGACGCGCGGTGCTCACGCAGTTCTTGTCCCCGCCGGAGCCCCCCGATGCGCCTCCGGCCGCCCAGGTTCGCCCGCACGGCGTACGAGGGCGGCAGCAGGGTGACGGCCGGAGGGAACGGGGGCGGGGGTCAGACCGTCTGCGGGATTTCCTTGGCGCGTCCCTTGATCCGGAAGGAGGTGACGATCTCGACGATGCCGACGATGATCAGCCACCAGCCACCCACCAGGGTCAGCACGGCGATCGACTCGAAGGGGGAGTCGATCAGCACGATGCCGGCGATGAAGGTGACGATGCCGAGGAAGATGTGCCAGCCGCGCGCGGGCATCTGCTTGTCGGAGATGGCGGCCATGGTCTGCGTGATGCCCCGGATCAGCCAGCCGATGCCGATGAACAGCGCCAGCAGCAGGATCGACTGCATCGGTCCCCGGAAGCAGAACAGGCCCAGCAGGATGGACAGCGCGCCGCTGATGAAGGCCAGCACCCGCAGCGAGGTCTTCCTGTGTGTGCCGAACGCGGACACCAGCTGGAACACGCCGCTGACCAGCAGGTAGATGCCGAACAGCACACCGACCGCGACCAGGGTGGCCCCCGGCCAGATCAGCACCAGGATGCCGAGGATCAGCGAGGCGATGCCGGTGAGCAGCACGACCTGCCAGGCCGCCTGGGACAGCATGTGCAGCGGTCCCTCGAGCGGCTCTTCGGGGTCGTGGCGCTCCCGCTCCGCGCGCTCACGGTCCTTGTCCATCCGGACCGCGTCGGGGCCGTTGGCGGTGCCGGGCTGCGCCTGGCCCGCGTCGGGATTCGGTTCGTACGGGCCGCCCTGGGTGGGGCCGCCGATGGGAGGCTCGGTCATGTTCCATGCTTGGACCGAACGGGGACATTCCGCCACTCGAGGAGCGTCCGACGGGTGCTACTCCTTCGCCCTGGCCGCCTTCGCCGCCTTCGCGGCGGCCTTCATCTCCTGCTTGTGCGCCCGCACCTTGGCCAGCGATTCCGGGCCGGTGATGTCGGCGACGGAGCGGTACGACCTGGCCTCGCCGTAAGGCCCTGCCGCCTCCCGCCACCCCTGCGGCGTCACCCCGAGCTGCTTGCCGAGCAGGGCGAGGAAGATCTGCGCCTTCTGCCTGCCGAACCCCGGCAGCGCCTCCAGCCGCTTCAGCAGCTCGACTCCGCTGCCGGCGTCGCGCCACACCGCCTCGGCGTCACCGTCGTGGTGCTCGACCAGGTACTGGCACAGCGCCTGCACCCGCCTGGCCATCGACCCCGGGTAGCGGTGCACGGCCGGTTTCTCGGAGAGCAGCGCGGCGAACTCCTCGGGGTCGCGGGCGGCGATGTCGTGCGCGTCCAGGTCGTCGGCGCCCATGCGGCGCGCGATCGTCTCCGGGCCCTTGAACGCCCACTCCATCGGGATCTGCTGGTCCAGCAGCATCCCGGTGAGCGCGGCGAGCGGGCTGCGGCCGAGCAGCGCGTCGGCGTCGGGGTCCTGGGCGAGGTGCAGGGTGACGTCCATGCGTCCATGATCCCGCGCGCGGGATCAATCCGCCCGCCAGTACCCCAGCGCGTGCACGCGCTGCCTGGGCACGCCCAGCTCCTTGCGGACGTACGAGCCGAGGGCGCGGGTGGTCGCGGTGTCGCAGGCGATCCACACGTACGGGTGCTCGGTGCCGGAGAGGATCGCGGGCAGCTCGGCGCGGACCCGCTCCACGAGGTGCCTCCCGGCCTCCTGGCGCGGTACCTCGCGGATCTCGTGCCGCGCCGGGTCGGCACCGGACGGCAGTCCGTCGAGGGCGCCCTCGAACCAGACCGTCGCCGGGGCCGAACCAAGCGCCTGAAGAAGGGAGTTGATCGCGGGCAGCGAGGCGGTGTCGCCGACCGCCAGGACGTGCGAGGGCGCGGGGTCGGGGCGCTGGAAGCCGGTGCCCTGGACGGTCGCCCCGACGGTGTCGCCCTCCTCGGCCGTGCGCGCCCAGTCGGAGGCGCGCCCCTCGTGCAGGGCGAACTCCAGGGCCAGGGTGCCGGTTGCGGGGTCGGGGTCGACGAGGGTGTAGGCGCGCTGGTGGGGGCGGCCGCCGTCGGAGAACCACAGGCGGACCCACATCGTGGGGTGCACGCCGGTCGCCGCGAGCAGTCCGCCGTCGGTCATCCGCAACCGCCGGTAGAGCGGGGTGACGTCCTCGGCGCCGGTCACCGTGAACGTGAAGTCCTTCGCCCCCAGCAGCCTGAGTACCGCGCCCTCCCAGCCCCGCCCCTGGCCCATCGTGTCTCCGCCCTCGCGTACGATTCCTCCACCTGACGGTAAAGTTAGGCAAGGCTAACCTAAAAATGAAGGGTGCTCCAGGGTGACCACCGAGACCTACCGCGACGCCTGGGGCATCCCCCATCTGCGTGCCGCCGGCGCCCGTGAACTCGCCCGCGCCCAGGGCCGGGTGACCGCGGTCGACCGCGCCTGGCAGCTGGAGGTCGAGCGGCACCGCGCACGGGGCACCTCGGCGTCCTTCCTCGGCGCCGCCGCCCTCCCCTGGGACGTCTTCGCCCGCCGCGCCCGCCTCGACGACACCGCGCGACGCTGCTTCGCCGCACTTCAGAGACGGGACCCCGAGACGGCGGACTGGGTCCGCGCCTACGTCGACGGCGTCAACGCGGGCCTGCCCGAAGGAGCCTCGCGCACACCGGAGTTCGCGCGGGTGGGCCTGGCTCCCGGCCACTGGGAGCCGTGGACCCCGCTCGGCGTCTGGCTCGGCACCCACATCCTGTTCGCCGGCTTCCCGGCCAAGCTGTGGCGGGAGGAGGCGACACGGCACCTCGGTCCCGACGCGGTCGGCCTCTTCGCCACGGACGGTCCCGGCACCGCGGGCAGCAACGGCTGGCTCCTCGCCGGCACCCGCACCACCACCGGCCTCCCCCTCCTCGCCGGTGACCCCCACCGCCTCCTCGAGGAGCCGGGCGTCTACCAGCAGATCCGCCTGTCCTGCCCCGAGTTCGACGTCGTCGGTCTCGCCGTCCCCGGCGTCCCCGGCACGGCCCACTTCGCCCACACCGGCCACGTCGCCTGGTCCGTCACCAACGCCATGGCCGACTACCAGGACCTCTACCGGGAACGCCTCCGCCGCACGGGGGCGGGCGTGGAGGCGCTCTCCCCCGAGGGGGTCTGGCAGCCGGCGGTCCGGTGCGTGGAGACCGTCGAGGTGGCGGGGGAGGAGGCGGTGGAGGTCGAGGTCGTCGAGACGGAGCGGGGGCCGGTGATCGCGGGAGGTCCGGAGGGGCTCTGCGGGTCGGAGGGCACGCGGATTCCCCCGGCGCGTCCAGGCGACGGCCCCGCCACGGCCCTGGCCCTGCGCTGTCCACCCCGCGTGACCGAGGACCTCGGCTTCAGCGCCCTGCTCCCCCTCCTGAGAGCCCGCACGGTCGCCGACGTGGACCGCGCCCTGGACGCCTGGGCCGAGCCGGTCAACGTCGTACAGGCCGCCGACACCACGGGTGCCGTGCTCCACAGAGTCGCCGGGCGGGTCCCCGTACGTCCCCGTGCCAACAGCCTCCGCCCTGTCCCCGCGTGGGAGAAGGGGTACGCATGGCGGGGCTGGCACACACCCGCGCACGCCCCCGTGGACGACGGCATGGCCGTGATGGCGAACCAGCGCGGTCCCGCCGCCCCTCTCGGCATCGAGTTCGCCCCGCCCCACCGGGCCGACCGCATCCGCACCCTCCTCGAACGGCGACCCGTCTGGTCCGCCACCGACCTCCCCGCCGTCCACACCGACACCCACCTGGCCTCGGCGGCCCCCCTCCTGGCCCACCTCGCCGCCCTGACCGGCCTCACCCCGCAGGCCACCCGCCTGCGCGACCGGCTCCTGTCCTGGAACCGCCACATGGACGCCGACAGCACCGACGCGGCCGTGTACGCGGCCCTGCGCACGGCGGTCGTCCGCCGCCTGGCCGCCCACCCCGCCTTCGCCGCCCTCGCCGAACCCCCGGCCTGCCCCGAGGTCCTCCTCCCCTGGATGTCCCTGACGGCCCGCATCGGTTTCGCCCTCGAACACCTTCTGGAGGCAGAGGAGTTGTACGGAATCGACCGCCGCCTGACCGTACGGGAGGCCCTTGAGGAGACCGCGGAAGCACCCCCGTCCACCCCCTGGTCCGACACCCACCGAGTGGCTCCCTGGCGAGCCCTCCCCGACGGTCCGTACACGGAACCGGGCCTGGCCGGCGACCACGACTGCGTCAACTGCACCAGCGCGGTCCCCGGCATCACCGACGTGGCGGTCCGAGGTCCCGCCGCCCGCTACGTGTGGGACCTGGACGACCGCGAGAACAGCCGCTGGATCGTCCCCTTCGGCGCGGACGGCGTACCCGGCGGCCCGCACCACCGCGACCAGCTCCCCCTGTGGCTCGCGGGAGACCTCGCTCGGGTCGTCACCGACTGGAACCGGCTCACCCTCGAACACACCGGCACCCCCGAGGAAGCGCATGCCTGAGACCGCCCGCCACGAACAGCACGTCCCCGGCTACGGCACCGTCGCCGTCCGCCCCCTGGACCCCGCGGCGGACGCCCGGGTGATCCACGCCTGGGTCAGCCAGGAGAGAGCCGCCTTCTGGGGGATGACGGACCTGACCGAGGCCCAGGTGGCAGAGGTGTACGCCCACATGGCCACCCTCGACACCCACCACGCCCACCTCGTCACCAAGGACGGCGACCCCGCCGCCCTCCTCCAGACCTACGACCCCGCCGCCGACCGCGTGAGCGAGTGCTACGAGGTACGCCCGGGCGACACCGGCGTCCACCTCCTCGTCGCCCCCGCCGCCCCCGGCGCCCACCGCCCCGGCTGGACGTCGGCCCTGCTGACCGTGGTCGCGGACTACGTCCTGCGCGTCCTGGACCGCACCCGCGTCGTGGTCGACCCGGACGTCCGCAACACCAGAGCCATCACCCGTTTCGAGCGCCAGGGCTTCACCCCGGGCCCCGAGGTCGTCCTCCCCGAGATCGACCTGCCGGACGTGTACCTGCCGGAGAAGCGCGCCCGCCTCGCCTTCCTCACCCGCGAGACCGCCTTCGCGGAGGCCGCCGGTACGGTTTGAGCGCCCCGCCGCCGGCATCCGTACAAGCGGGGGACAGAGCGGGGTCCGACGACGGAGGCGGGGCGACGTGCGCGACCGTGGAAGAGCGCTCAGGCGCGTGCTGCCGGCGTTCACGAGCCTGCTCCTGCTGGTCCTGGGCACCGCGTCCCCCGCCTCCGCACACGCGGCCCTGCGCGCGAGCGACCCCGAGGACGGAATGATCCTCCCGCGCGCCCCGCGCACCCTGACCCTGACCTACACCGAGTCGGTCGGCCTGCTCACCGACTCGTTCCGGATCTACGACCCCGGGAACCATCGGCTGAGGACCGGCCCGGCCGACCACGCCCCAGGCCGGGCGGACACGGTCCGCGTCCCGCTGCCGGCGCGGATGGCGAAGGGCACGTACGTGGTGGCGTGGCGCGTGGTCTCCGCCGACAGCCACCCGGTCTCCGGAGCGCTCACCTTCTCGGTGGGCGAGCGCACGGTGACGACCGCGACGGCGCCCGGCGAGACGGAGAACCGCACCACCACCAGCCTCTACGACATCGTCCGGTATCTGTCGTACCTGGCGGTGGCGCTGGTGCTGGGGGCGGCCGCGTTCGTCGCGTACTGCCGTCCGCCCCGACGGGGCGTTCTGCGACCGCTGTTCGTCACCGGCGCCGCCACCCTGCTCGGCTCCACGCCGGCCCTGCTCCTGCTGCGTGGCCCGTACGAGGAGGGCACGGCACCCGCGTTCACCTCCCTGGGCCGCACGCTGACCACACGTCCCGGTGAACTCCTCCTCGCACGGCTGCTGTTGCTGCTGGTGGCGGTGGGCGCCGTGCTGCTCCTGCGGCGCCGGCCCGTACCGCGTCCGGCCGCGGTGACCGCGGGCGCGGTCCTCGCCGTGGCCCTCGCCCTGACCTGGTCGGCCGCCGAGCACGCCTCGGCCGGCATCCAGGTCCCCCTCGCCGTCGCCTCCACCACCCTCCACCTCCTGGCGACGGCGTGCTGGCTGGGCGGCCTGGCGGCGCTGCTGATGACCCTGCGGGCCTCGACCGTCCCGGCGCGGGTGGTGACCCGCTTCTCCCGCCTGGCGCAGACCTCGGTGGCCGTCCTGGTGGTCACCGGCGTCTACCAGTCCTGGCGCGGCCTCGGCACCTGGCAGGCACTGACGGACACGACGTACGGCCGGGTGCTGCTGGCGAAGCTGGCGGCGGTGGGGGTGCTGCTGGCGGCGGCGGCGTGGTCGCGGAAGTGGACGGGACGGCTGTCCACCGCGGCCGAGGTGCCGGCGAAGGTCCTCGAGCCCGCGGGCGGCGCCGCGCTCCCCCCGGAGCCGCCCGCCCCCGCCCCCGCCCTCCCGGTACACCGGCTGCGCCGCACCGTACTGGCCGAGGCGGCCGTAGGAGTGGTCGTCCTCGTCCTGACGACCCTCCTGACCAGCACACTTCCCGGCCGCGCGGCCGAGGAGGCGGCCACGGCGGACACCGGCATCCCGGCGGCCTCGGTCACGAACGTCCCGTTCACGGTCGGCGAGAACGGCCGGGGCAAGGTCCAGATCACCTTCGACCCCGGCAAGGTGGGCTCCAACTCCCTCCAGGCGGTGGTCTACGGGGCGAACGGAGCACTGGCGGCCGTCCCCGAACTCCGCATCACCATGACCCTCCCCGCCCAGCGCCTGGGGCCCCTGGACACGGGTGTCACCGACCGGGGCGGCTACTGGGCCACGAACTCCTTCGACCTCCCGATCCCCGGCACCTGGACCATGAAGGTGACGGTCCGCGTCTCCGAACTGGACCAGGTGACGGTCTCCCGCGAGGTGCGGGTGACACGCTGAGGGGCGATGCACACGGAGCGAGTGACGATCGAGAACGTGCCCTTCGAGACGACGCTGCACCTGGCGGGCCCCGTCGGCCTGCTGGCCCTGCACGGAGCCGTGGAGGGCGGCACGGCGGAACTGGCGCGGGAGGTGGCGGCCCGCACCGGAGCCACCCTCCTGACCTTCACCCAGCCGGAGGGCCCCCCGACGCACATCCCCTCCACCCGCATGTCCCCCTGCACCCCGCTGACCACCTTCCTCACCCACGCGACCCTGACGGTCTCCCTCCACGGCCACAACCGCCGCTCCGCGCCCCGGACGGTCTACGTGGGCGGCTCCAACCGCCCGGCGGCCCGGGTCCTGGCCTCCGCCCTGACCGACTCGCCCTTCACCCCGGTCACCATCCTGTCCGGCATCCCCCACCCCCTGAGGGGCCTCCACCCCGACAACCCGGTCAACCGGACCCGCGACGGCGGAGTCCAACTGGAACTCCCGGTCCTGGCCCGTACGACCCACCCGGTGCCGACCGACCCGGAGATCCCGCCGAGGGAGGTGGTGGACGGGATCGTGACGGGGGTGCGGAGGTCGCTGGAGAGGGCGGGAACCCGTTGGTGACGAGCAGACCCCCGTGACCTTGGCCCAGTCGTGACGGGCCGCCGGTAGATCCGTCTGCCATCAAAGACGTTGACCGGTCAGATAGACCTCGAATCCCCGTTGGCGCGGGGTGGCGTCAGGGGGTATCGACGCAGCGCCTGCCCTGACGGCTCGGGGCCACGAGGTGGGAGAGGTCGATCAGGGCCGCGTCGATCTTCCCTGCGCCCTCGAAGACGACCTGAGTCGCAGGAACTCGTCCGTAGGTCACGATGACCTTGCGGGAGCCTGTGGATTGTCGAGAGTCGATCACCCAGTCGACACCGTCAACAGATACGCACATGTCCTTGGTGGGACCCGGCGGGGTCACTCCGCACCGCAGGACGATGTCGCGGTCCCCCCACACGGCCACCCCGGGCACGTCGGTGTCCCAGCGGGAGAACCCGCCCAGCGAGTTCGGGGCGGCGTCGGCAATGCGCGCACAGGGTGTCGCGCCGGCGTCCCTGGCCTGCGGCACGCCGGGATCCCGCCCGGTGACGGCGTAGCCGGTGACGGCGGCCGCACCCAGGACGCACACCCCCGCGAAGAGGGCGAACCGAGTCCGACGGGTGAGAGGCACGTGGGGCCCTGCTTTCCGGTCCGGGACGGTGTCGGTCTCGCAGCACGGTAGAACACCCCGTCAGCCGCGACTCACCAGACCCGGCTGACGGTGCTCATGATCGAGTGCCCGGCAGTGACCGATCCGGCCCACTGCCGTCCCCCGGTCCGAAGATCTTCCGGAGAGCGGCAGCACACCTTCCATGCAGTGGCAGCGCTCCGTGCCGCAAGCCCTCGCGGCGGCGACTGTTCCGTACCGACCCCCGTCCTCCCGGTCCCATCGGCAGGGAGGACAATGACCGAGCGGAAGCGGGCCACCAGCAAGTGACCTGCTGTGACAAGGGAGATGGCGCATGACCGTCACCTGGCGCGGTGCGTTGTCCTACGCGCTCACCGTGACCGTGTTGTCGTGGCTGACCGGAGCCGTGGTGGACCTCGCCTGGCAGGCCGCCGACGGCAGCCTCGGCACTTGGACCGACAGCTGGGTGACGGATCCGTGGAACGCGTTCTTCCTCGCCGCCGCGGTGGCCACCCTGACGGCCACGCGCCGGCTGACGGCCCCGCTGCCGGTGTGGCGCGTCGTCCTGATCGACGGCTGCGCCTACCTGGTTGTACTCCTTCTCTGCGCCGGACTGTCCTCCTGGGCCGCAGGGGACGACGCACCGGCCGACTCGGCGTTCCTGGTGGCAGTCCTATCCCTGTTCACCTTCCAGTTGCCGGCCGCCTGGCTGCTGAGTGTCTGGCGAGCGCGCCACCTGGAGACCGTTCTCTCCCGCGCCGGTGCCCATGATCCTTCCGGCCGGCTGACCGGGCGATGACCGTCCCGTTCCCGCGTGCGGCGGCGCTGGGACTGCTGATCGCCGGCCCGCTGCTGGCGGGCTGCGACAGCTACGCCCCGGTCGACGACACCGACGCCTCCGGTTCCCTCACCCGCACCATCGCCGAGGAGGACCGCCCGACGGCGCCCGACCTGGGCGGAACCACGCTGGACGGCGCTACCGTGCGGCTGTCGCACTACCGGGGCGACGTCGTCGTCGTCAGTGCGTGGGCAGCCTGGTGCGGACCCTGCGTCGCCGAGGCTCCCGAGCTCGCGCAGATCCAGCGCGTGTGGCGGGAGCGCGGCGTACGGGTGCTCGGCCTCGACAACGACGCCGACAGCGGTCGCGGGCTGGCCTTTCAGAACAAGCACCGCCTCGGTTACCCGTCCCTGCGGGACCCGCACGGACAGCTGGGCCGCAGTCTGCCGAAGGGCCTGGTGAACCCGCAGGCCCTGCCCTACACGATCGTCGTCGACCGGCAGGGCAGGGTCGCCGCGGCCCGCACGGGACCGGTGACCGAGGCCGAGATGGCGGACGTCCTCGCCTCCCTGCTGAAGGCTCCACGGCCCCAGCGGACGTCCGAGACGCACGGGTGATCCGGGCGTCCTGCCAGAACTCGGTGAGCGACCCTGGAACGGGTGCGTACGATCGCAGCCGATACCCACTCGACGACGAAGGGCCCCTGTTTCCAGGGGCCCTTCGGCATCGTGCCCGGTGAGGTGTCATCGCGCGCCCACTGAGTTTTGCGGGGCAACCCTCAGGACCAGAAGTCGGAGTGCACATTGGGACGGGGGACGGGGTGCTTATAGGCCGGGCATTCGGTGACTCGGTGGGAGCAGCCACGTCGGACGCCTTGACGCAAGGAGTGGTTGCCTCGAAGAAGACCTGCCTTTCAGCCCCACCGTCAAAGCGATCCCGTAGCCGTCGGACGACTGGGAGTAGATTGCCGGGAACTCCTCGTCCTTGTTCGCCGACTTGATCCTATAGCCGCCCTTTTCCCAGGCCCGCTGAACCGGCCCCGACAGATTTCCCACCCGCTCCTGAGAGATGGCCGTCATCTGCTTCTCATTCCTATGCGGCGTGGACCCAGCCGCACGGCCTTCTGTACTGCAACCCGAAAGCAGAAGGGCCGCTGCACAGACCAGCGTCACCAACCACGCCCGCAACGTCGAAGGCCCCCACCGCGAACGGTGGGGGCCTTCGACATCGTGCCCGGTGAGGCACTGGCGGAGGATACGAGATTCGAACTCGTGAGGGGTTGCCCCCAACACGCTTTCCAAATGTTCGTATGGGGGTCCGGCGGGGGTCGTGGGCGTTCTGACCTGCGGCGGAGCGTTCGGGGTGACCCGTCCGGACGGACCCGGACGGCGGTGAATGAGACCAGAACTGAGACCGGGCGGCTTGGAGCCGGCGGGAGGCGCTGCCAGACAGCTGGACACGCGCTGAGGACGATGGACGGCGAACCGTCTCAAGGGAAACGCCGATCACAAGCTACTGCTCTGAACCCCCTGCGTCCGTCTGCCGGTCGGGAGCCCCAGACAGTTCAGGCAGTGCTGCGAGTGTGCACACCATGCTGCCAGCGGCGGGTCTGGCGAAGCAGGACGGTGACAACGACACCCGCCGTCGTGTCTACGATGCAGGCGCAGTCGAGGCGCTGGTAAGTGCAGCGCCCGAACGGGTGCTGGGGCCCGCAGCCGTAAGTCTGTTCGGGCGCCACCACGCACTGGAGGACGTCACTCTCGTGGAACCCGAGTTCACGTGCTCGTTGTTGAGCGTGAGGTGACAGGAGCACTCCTGCCTGGTGGCGGAGTCGCTCCAGTGCCCGACTCTGGCGTCCTGCACGACCCCGGACTCTCATCGGCCGGCCTGCTGGTCGAAGTTCAGAAGTTCCTTGACCGCACTCGGGCTCCAACTTCCGGTATGGCTCCGTGTAGGTATTGCCTCCGCCTCGAGCGTCGCGGCGATCTCCCGAAGCGGGAGTCCCTTGCGATCTAGTTCTACCGCTTTCCTCTGGGCGTAGTCGATAGATCGGGTCTCCTCCAGGACCGTGGCCTGATCGCGAATCCGAAGTGCTGCGAACAACTCCGTGCCTTCGCGCAGAAGGCGATTGTAGTTCGGGTTTTCGTTCACGGCTTGGATCGGGACGCCGTTTTCCATCACCTGTATGCCCCGGAAGAGAGCCATGTCATACACCACGTTACGCTGCGCTGGTGTGGAGAAGATTGTGTCAGGGTTGGCCACGTAGAGGGTTCGGTAGTGGCCGTTATCCATGATTTGACTCAACAGTTGAGCCAGGCCGTCATTTATATGTTGGGGATCGGTTGGAATTACGGCGAGATGAGGTTCGGAGAGAGCGGCGTCGAACTTTCGTGCTCCTGCCTCTGCGTCTTTGCTTCCGAGTGCCGCCATGAAGTGAATTTCGGAACAAGGCAGGTGAAGGCGTCCGGGTTGGCGTGATTGAGCTCCGATCACTTCCCGGTGGTCGTATTTCGGATATTTCTCCCCGTCACACTCTTCCCACAGGAGTCGGGAGATGCCCTGTCGGGTCCACAGTGTAGGCCGCTCGTACCAGTCGCTCATTTCGAGAATTCGAGCCGCATCCGCATAGGTGTAACTCATCTCATGCACGAGTTTATGTGCCAAGCGGGCGCATTCTTCATGGGTTGGCCATCCCCGGGAGATGTACGCTGGACTCGTCCCGTTGCTGGATGTCGGAGGGAGTAGCCCATGTCGTTCGCGAGCCAACTCAATGGCCAGATCCTGCAGGCTTTCCGATCCGCGAGCGTCCGCGATCTGCTCTTGCCCGATGACAACCGAAGCTCCAGTTGCCATCACTTCAGCGCAGGCGGCTGCGCGTGTTACGGCATTTTCCAAATGAGTCTTATCTTTGATGCGCAGGAGATCGGCCATTCCAAGTCTGATCAGGCAGATGGCTTCCTGTAGTGCGATTCTTTCTGCTGCCTTAACGGGGCGATCCCCCAATGAGCGCGCTTCCCTTCTCAGTAGGGTGCGGGCGTCAAGATCTATTACCTTGACGTCGTTTGCTCTCGCTCCGATGCTGTAATGGATCTCCATAAATCCCCCTCGTGACTGAGTGCCTCGCTGGAACTTGTTGCCCTACCTGTTTAAGGGCTGTCCCGCAATCCCCGGCGGGCACGCGACGACAGCTACGGCACCTCGCAGCGTTGTCGGATCGTCCACATACGCCCAGTATGCGGACGACCCTCCGCCTTGCGATGCACCGCATCTGACGCCGCGCGCTGATCCACCGTGGATTACGGGACAGCCCTTAG